>JAAYJB010000331.1 GCA_012523155.1 Synergistaceae bacterium
GTCTCCTTTTCTCTCGGCGCTTCGGAGATTATTTCTCCCCGCCGTACAACTTCAGGACGTCCAGAATTGCGCTGTCTACCGACTCCGATGCAAGGTTGAATGGAGCCCTGCAGGGGCCGAGTTTTTCGCCCCTGAGGTTTGCGGCGCGCTTGATGATGGAGTTCGGGTTTCCGAGCTTCATACAGTCGCGGAGCGGCCGTATGCAGTCCTGGACTTTCCTTGCTTCTTCGAAATCGCCTTTCATCCAGAGGTCGTAGATCGATGCCATTATCTCGGGAAGAACGTTGCTCACTCCCGAGATGCCCCCGCTTCCTCCTGCCAGCAGCGTCCAGAGGATCAGGGAATCGTTTCCCGATACCACCCTGAAGCTTTTTCCTTCAATATCCCGTGTTTCCTCGATGTAGCGGAGGATGTTGTCGAAATTCCCGCTGCTGTCCTTTATGCCGGCGATATTTGGAATGAGGGCGAGTTTTTTCACGGTCTGGTACGCAAGGTTGACGCCGGTCCTTGCGGGGATGTTGTACAGGACTATGGGAATATCCACTGCTTCGGCTACTGCCCTGAAATGGGAATACAATTGGTCCTGGGAGCTTTCGGCAAAATAGGGACAGATGATGGATGCGCAGTCCGCGCCCATTTCTTTTGCCGCCTTCGTCAGCTCGATAGTCTCTCCTGTGGTGATACATCCCGTTCCCGCATACACGGGGAGGCGTCCCCGGTTTTCCCTGATCACGGCCTCCATGATCTGCAGTTTTTCATCGAATGAAAGGGCGAAACTCTCACCGTTGGTCCCGATGCAGAACAGTCCGTGGATACCGGCACTGATGAAGCGGTTCACCTGGCCTCGGAGCTCGTCCCAGTTGATGGATTCGTCCTCTAAAAAGGGTGTTGCCATTGCTGCAATGATACCTTTCGGCTCGAACATGATGCGTTTTCCTCCCGGTCAGCATGGATTATGAAAGCATAGGAGATCTTTTCCTGCTGCAATGCTTTTTTATGAGAAGGCGGCCGAAACCGGCCGCCTTCTCATTACGGTAATAGCTTCAGGTAGATGCCCCGTGCGTCTTCCGGCGAAACCGGTCTGGGGTTATTGTCAAGAAGGCGGGTCACCTTCATTGCCGCGGCCACTATCTCGTCAAGATCTTCTTTTCTGACACCGAGTTCCCGAAGGTCGGAAGGAATGCCGAGTGAACGGGCCAGCGTGAAAATGCCTTCCACGGTTTTCTTCGATGTTTCTTCATCGTCGGCCCCGGCAGGGATACCCATGGCGGCTGCTACCCGGGCGAACCTTTCCGCGACGGCGCCGCGGTTGAAATCCATGACCCAGGGAAGGAGGATCGCGTTTGAAAGACCGTGGGGTATCCGGTAGCGCCCTCCAAGCGGGTAGGAGAGGGCATGAACTGCCACGGTGCTCGACGATGCGATACACATTCCCCCGTAGAAAGCAGCGAGAAGAAGGTCTTCCCTGGCTTCCAGATCGCTGCCGTCCTGAAACGCGCGAAGCAGGCTGCGGCTTATGAGCCTGATGGCTTCAAGGGCATAGAGATCCGAAAAAGGATTCCGCTTCTTCGAGATGAAGCATTCAATTGCGTGGCAGAAAGCGTCAAGACCTGTCGTGGCCGTTATATTCGCGGGAAGGGAAACGGTAGCTTCAGGATCGAGAATCACGCAGTCGGGGATGAAGAAGGGGTGCACAACGCCCACTTTCAGCTGCTGTTCCGGGACGACCACGATGGAGTTGGGTGTCGCCTCTGATCCTGTGCCTGCAGAAGTTGGTATTGCGATAAGGGGGACGCCCCTTTCCTTTATGAGCCCGGCGTCCAGCAGGTTGGCGAGATAACCGGGATTCCTGAGCAGGACAGATGTCATCTTTGCGCTGTCGAGGACGCTTCCGCCTCCCATGGCAACGATCAGGTCCACACCGAGCCCGCTCATACTGGTGAAAAGCTCCCGTATCTGGCCGACTTCGGGTTCCACGGGAACATCCGGTACAATGTGGACCGCGGCTCCCTGTGCCCGGAGCATTTCCAGGAGGTTGTCCGAACCGCCGCTGCGGTGTACGGATCCGTCCACGAGAAATGCAATTGACTTGGGTAAAAAGGATGAGACGATATTTCCGATTTCCCCGATGCATCCTCTTCCGGACACAATGTCCCGCGGGGGGCGCATTCTGTAGGTCATTGAGGTCACTCTCCTGTCAGGTCTGTTTCATCCGGAAAAAGTGCTTTTATTCCGGAATATTGGTATACCATGGTAACCAGACTTTCTATGCTGATTATATTCATAAATCTGCAAACGTGTCAATGAGAAAAATCTTTCCGTGGAAATACCTCAAATAAAACAGGAAAAAGAAAACCTTGTGTTTTCGGATGTCAGGGACCGGATTTTTTTCGGGCAGGAGATGTGTACCTGTTGA
>JAAYJB010000332.1 GCA_012523155.1 Synergistaceae bacterium
GAAACAAGCTTTATTGCAGCGACAGGCTCTTCCTTTGCTGTAGCGGGAACTGCAACAGAAGCAGTGGTTTCCGAACCGTCAACAAAAACGGCCTTTACCGAGAAATTTCCGCCCTTTGCTATAGAACCGTCATCATGGACGGTAAGAACGAATCCCGTGGCGAGAAGGAAGGGAGTTATGGGCATGCTTCCGCTGCTTGCTGTCAGAACGTTGCCGTTGCCGTCCTTTACATTGATTCCGGGAATATTGTTCCCTGCTTTCGTGTCCCATACCGATTTTCCATCCTCCGAGCGGAGCTCCAGGTTCGCTATGGCTCCGCCTATTCCTGCAATGGAGATAGTAAATACAGCGTCAGGATTTCCGTCAGGCTGAGCACTTTCGCCCGGTCCAAGAATGTCGCCATACTCAAAACCGGCAAAGGAAAAGTCCTTGATATCCCCCATAGCAGCCATCGCAGGCGAAGACAAGAGAACCAGAGCCAGAACCGAAAAAACAATTTTTCTTAGGGGTGTTTTCATCAAAACATTCATCTCCTTTGATACCCAATTAGGGTATTTTATTTATATTGATTATATCACTGGTTAACTTTATAACTTTTCTTTCCCATCTATTTTCACCCATCAGTGTATAATTAAAACAGCCATTTTACTGAAAGGAGATTACCAATGAACAAACTTTATATCCGCCATTACATTCCTGCACCGGATTCAGGAGTTTCCTGCGCCCCGTGCGGAGAGACGAACCGTGTTCTTCTGTCAATGATCGAACAGCTTTCGCCGAAGCTGACGGCTCTCGATATACAGCCTGTCCTCCAGGTCATGGAAGTGAATACTGTCACCGAAAGAAATGCCGGGAAACTTAACTATATTTCGTTCTTTGGACCTGAAGCCGGAATCCCGGAAGAACGCAGCATAGAGGACGTTTTAGGCGCACCGATGAGCTACGGGGATTGTGAGGGGTGTACTCTGGCCGATGGGACGCCCTTTCAGAGCCGCGTACTTGAAATCGACGGCAGATCATTCCACGCACTTCCCCCTGGCGTTCTCACCGACGCATTGATTCGGGTGGTTTTTTCTGCCCTTGGTAACTGTTCCGGAGGCAGCTGCGATACGTGTGCTGGCTGCGGGCATCACTGAGTAAAGGGAGGTTATGCCATGAACGACCTCTGGATAACAACAAAAGGCGGAGACAAGGGAGAAACGAGCATAGGCAGCGGTGACCGTCTACCCAAAGATCATCCGCGGGTTGAGACCTATGGAACACTGGATGAGTGCCAGGCTCATATCGGAATGGCCCGCTCCCTGTGTGAATATCCGGATATTTGCGACAAGCTCTGCGCGCTTGAACAAGACCTGGGAAAGCTCATGGGGTATATCGCTCTCTATCCGGGCCTTTCCTGCCCCGATATCGGTGAGCTGGAAAAAATAACGGAGATCGTCGGCAATGTAACAGGGAAGACGTTCCGTTTCGTCAGGCCGGGAGATTCAACTCCGGGGGCTGCACTTCATGTTGCGCGTACTGTAGCCAGAAGGGCGGAAAGAATTGCGGTAAAAATGTACAGAACTGGAGAACTGGCTGAAGACGCCTACCGATACATTAACAGGCTTTCAGATGTTATTTATGCGCTTTCCCTGTGGTACGACAACCTGGAACGGGATAAAACCGGAGAAAAACCGACCTGTTCCTGAGTACCGGACTTTTGAAAGTACTTCTCATGCAGTATAATGAGTACATTGTACTGCATGGGGGGAAATATGCATGGAAAAATCTGCTTTGTCACCTGCTTTCAACCAGGGACTGCGCCAGATCGTGTATGAAAAACTAAAGGAAGCCATTGTTCTTGGGTCGATAAAACCAGGCTCAAAACTTTCCGAAATAGAGCTCGCAGAACAGATGGCTGTTTCAAGAACACCCGTCCGGGAAGCGATACGCCAGCTTGCACAAACAGGTTTGGTTACGCTGACACCCCGAAGAGGTGCATATGTGACGATGCCGAGCCTGAAAGATGCCTCGGATCTCTATGAACTGCGGACAGAGCTTGAAATCCTTGCCGTCGAAAACTTGTGCAGTTTTCCTCCTTCAGATGAATTGAGGCGATACCGTTCAGTTTTCGAGATCATGACTGACGAGACCTCAACAGAAAGGTACGTCATCGAGGACCGTGCCTTTCACTTCATGATTTACCAGTCGTGCACAAATAGGTTTCTTACCATGATGCTGAATAACATTGCAGACCTTATCAATCTCTGCAGACCGTTTTCCGTAGAACGATCTGCCATTACGGATTTCACGCTGGGACATCTCGCCATCATAGATGCGATACTGACAGGCAAAACGACGAAGGCAAAAGAGGAAACTCGAAAACATATCACCATCAGTAAAGAAAGTCTCCTTTCCTATCTGAAGAGCCGGAGTACAGAGGATCAGGAATACATCAAATGAATTTCTTCTACTTTTTTTACAAGGCTGTTGGTGCTTTTTCAGCTCCGCCCGGAATTGTGATCGCGCTTTGCCTTGCCGCAGGCATTTTCTTTTTTCGAAGGAAAAGTGACCGCAGCGGGAAGTTTCTCTCCCCCGCACGGTTTGCTTTTTTCATTGCCGTGCTGCTGTACGTCCTTTCTGTGCCCTTTTCCGCAAAAGCTTTTTTGAACATCCTGGAGGGTCAATTTTCAACAGCATGCCCGAAAACGGGGGAAAAGCCTGTTGTTCTTGTTCTTGCGGGAGGAATCTGGTCTATGGAAACGGAAGACAGGATGTTCGCAATGAGTGCTGAAACGCTGCAGCGATTCGCAGCAGGTGCGGAGATCGCAGAGAAACTGGACGCTCCTCTTCTCTACTCGGGAGGATACCCCGAAAAAGCCTCGGAGAAGCAGATCGCTGAAATGGCAGTTCGAACGGCACGGTCAATACGATATGACGGCTCGCTGATCGTTGAGGGACGTTCGCGTACCACGTGGGAAAACCTGCTTTTTTCGTCGGAAATAATTTCAGGGGAAGCTTTCAGTGACGTAGTCCTCGTTACCTCTGCTTTTCATCTCAAACGCTCAATGAGAGCGGCAAAACGCTTTCTTGGAAATATTCAGGTACACCCGGCGGCCTCGGGACGCCTTGAAGGCGCCGGTGCCGTGACTGCAATGGACTTTCTGCCCTCCCCTTCCGGCCTGAGAAACACATCTCTTGCCCTCAGGGAATTGATCGGTCTCGCAGCCTACGATCTTTTCGCATCTTTGAATTGACGGCAATTATGAAGAAGTCTTTTCCTCGCTGAATCTCCTCCAGAATTTTCTGAGCCTCGCGCCCATTTCAGCTTCCGCTCCAAGGGCCCCGGGGTAGTAAAAGCGCCTCTGTCTTTCCATGTACAGCTGGGGCGTCCAGTGCCTGGGATCGTCGTGAGGGTATACATAGCCGGAACCATCAGGTTTGAGGTGGAAAGGTACCTCCTGAATATCTCCCTTTTCCAGGGCCTTTGATGCTTCGTCAACAGCCAGGTAGGCACTGTTGCTCTTGGGGGCAGCTGCGAGATAAATCACCGCCTCCGAAAGTAGAATGCGGGCCTCAGGCAATCCCACCATGTCCACCGCATAGGCTGCCGCAGAAACCACGGACAGGGCCTGGGGATCCGCAAGCCCCACATCTTCCGCAGCAGATATGAGCAGTCTTCTGCAGATGAAACGGAGATTTTCCCCACCGGCAAGGAGACGGGCAAGCCAATACACGGCCGCGTCGGGGTCTGAACCACGAATACTTTTTATGAGAGCGGAAATAACGGCATAGTGATCATCCGATGCCTTGTCGTAACGTACTGATGCGAATGGAAGAGAGCCCGATACAGTTTCTTCGGTCAGCCGCTGACCGCCCCTTGCGGCAACTGTTCCCGCAAGGAATTCAAGACGCGTAAGAGCCTGACGGGCATCACCGCCTGTTTTCGAAGCGAGTATCCTGAGGACCTGGTCTTCGGTCGAAATCTCGAGTGCACCTAGACCCCGTTCCCTGTCCTCAAGAGCCCTTTTCAGAAGTGAGACCAGATCGTCCTCTGTAAGAGGATTGAGCTGAAATACGATCATTCGCGAGAGGAGGGTCTTGTTGATCTCAAACCAGGGGTTTTCGGTAGTCGTTCCGATGAGTATAAGGTCACCCTTTTCCACAGAGGGAAGGAGGGCGTTCTGTTGGGTTTTATTGAAATGGTAAATCTCATCGACAAAGGCTATCGCTGCATGTCCCGAGCGGAGTAACTTCAATTTAGCCGCTTCGGACACAAGGTCTCTCAACTCTGATACCTTGGCAGAAACAGCATTTATTTCAAGTATTTCCCGCCCGGTTTCCGTGGCCATCAACCGAACAAGTGTAGTTTTCCCTACTCCCGGAGGTCCGTAAAGAATGCAGCTCGGCGTACGGTTCGATTCGATTATTTTTCTCAATGGGGCATCGGGACCCAAAAGGTGAGACTGTCCGGCGAATTCCCCGAGAGTCTTCGGGCGCATTCTTTCGGCCAGTGGTACTTCCCAGATGTTTTTCTGGACATCGCTCATCGTTTCACCTCCCGGAAAAAAAGCTGCCCGGGCTTCATCGATCTAAAAAAGATATCCCCCTCAGTTCTTTCTCCACCACTTCCGTCATGGGGAAGCGGGATTGCAGAAGTGACCTGAGAACTTCACGAACTGGCTGGTCAAGCCATGAAGGGGCCAATCCGGGCATGATCCTCCACTGATCAGGCGAAAGAGGAGAAAGAGGGTCATCAATAAGAAAATAAAGAACTCCCTCCGCCGCTTTTTTCATGCATTCACTCAAAAGGTACGGTGACATCGCTGAAAGTCGGACACCTTTTGACGCCGCCGCTTTAAGCTTATCTGCCTCAATCAGTGCGTACTCCCAGGGAACCAGCGGTTCAGGCGACTTCAATGAGGCAACGAATCCCCTCATATTATCGAAGGATACGTCGGCCCAATGCTTCCATTCAGCTTCGGGACGCTGAACAAGGACTGCCCGTATTCCCGCCCGCCTGGCACCTACAAGGTCATAGAGAAAATCTCCTACCATGACACATTTTGCCGAAGGAACTCCCATTTCAGCGGCACCCGACCAGAGAGCCCCGGGATCAGGCTTGACAGGAGGGTTGTCCCTACTTTTCACTACTTCGGGAAGCTGAAGCCCGGCTCTAGCCGCGGCAAGGGTGATGGAGTCCATACAGTTCCTGGAAACAACGCACCAGGGAATATCCTGCACAGACAGCCATTCAAGGAGTTCTTGTGCACCCGGAACGGCTTCCGCTTTTTCTGCACCTTGCATTTCAACATCGTAAATATCCTTTTTCAGTTCTTCGGCCTGATCAGGAGGTAATGCAGCAATGGCTTCAAAAAGGGGAACAAATTTACCCTCGAAGTATTTTTCCCGTATTGCGGCGAAACTGAGCCTGGTTTCTGCCAGAACGCCGTCCCAATCGAGAATGAAGCCTTCAGAGAAGGCGGGATGCCAGAATGGGGGGATGCAGGAGCGGTTCAACCCGGGTGAGCCTCCTTTCAGAAGAAAACAGGGGCGGGAAAACCCGTCCCTGTTTTAATCCTCCCCCGCAATGTCGTGTCATGAACGTCTTGACCCGTTCCTTAACGTTTGAGGCCTGTTGCGCCTTAGCTTCGTCAACGCCGGAGCATTTCCTCCGCCGGCACAAACTTCCGGCCCCGCAAGGTTCGAGTGTTGGCTCAAGACAAATATCACGATCACGGGCATCGCAGGGTCTCTTTTTACTTCCTATTGCATATTATACCACAAAAAGCCTGAACATCCTCATTCGTGCTTTTTGCCCTTTTATTCTATATCGGTAAGACCGTCCTTGAAAATAAAATAATAAAAAACTGCCACAAAGAGGATTCCGCCCACCATGTTCCCAAGTGTAACAGGGATCAGGTTGCTGAAAAAGCCTCCGAGGGAAACAGCTCCGAGAGCCTGGTCGGAGAGGCCGGCTGCGGTGACTGCTGCGGTATTGCCTTTGAGCATAAGCCCGAGGGACATAAAGTACATGTTGGCAACAGAGTGTTCAAAACCCGCCGCGACGAAAGTCATGATGGGGAAGAAAATCGCCCAGACTTTGCCTATGATATCAGTCGCTGCCATAGACATCCACACGGCGAGGACAACGATCCAGTTGCAGAGAATACCGCGGAAAAAACCCTGGACCATGGGAAGAGCCATTTTACCCGATGCAACCTGAAGTGCTCTTCCCCCCACAGCATTATCAGCAAGCCCGGAGAAATAAATAAGGGCCGCAATAAGAATACTTCCTATAAGATTTGCAGAATAAACCCATATCCAATTCCGAAGAATCTTCTTGAACGGAGTACATCCTGCAAGATGACCGAGAGGCATCATGCAGTTGCCGGTAAAAAGTTCCGATCCGCTGATGACGACCATCATGAGACCGACGCTGAAAACAGCGCCCGAGACAAGCCGGGTAAAACCACTTCCGAAGTGTTGTGTCATATCATGGGAGACAACGGTCATGAGCCATCCTGCAAAGGCGATATAGGCCCCTGCCAGGATTCCCATAAGCATCATCTGCCGGACCGAGAGATTTCCCTTTACCTTTGATACTGCGCATGCCGCCTTTGCAAGTTCTGCCGGAGTCTTCATCTTATTTTTTCCTCCTGTCATTTAATTGTCCTGTTTTTGATAATACCGGGCGGGCAGAAAAATCCGTCCGCCCGGCTGAATAAGAAAATCAGGCTTTTTCTATTCTGACCGCGCTGACCTTGTATCCGGGTGTCTTGGAAACCGGGTCAACCTGGGATGAAGTCAGCCTGTTCGCGGCACTCTCGCTGAAGTGGAAGGGAAGGAAAATCATGCCTGCGGGGACCCTGTCCGTAACTTTTATGGCCCCTGATACATTTCCGCGCCTGGAGGTTACCTTTATCATGCCGCCCTCTTCGCATCCCAATGCCAGGGCATCCGCCGGGTTGACCTCGATAAACATTTCCTTTATGAATTCCCCTGTTGAGCTGCGCCGAGTCATGCTGCCGGAATGATAGTGGTACAGCAGCCGGCCTGTTGTGGCAATGAAGGGGTACTCCTCGTCAGGCCACTCGTGTGGCGCCTGCCATTCGCATGGCGAGAAATCCGCCTTGCCTCTCGGGAATCCGGTAGTGTACAGAATGGGCGTTCCGGGATGATCGCACGTCGGGCAGGGCCAGGAAAGAGGACCTCCCTCAAGTCGGCCGAAGGTGATCCCGCTGTACGACGGTGTGATGTCCGCAATAGCCTTAAAAATGGTCTCGGGTGAATTCATGTCACCCCATGGTGCGCCTAGGCGCTTGCCTACAGCGAGGAGGATTTCCCAGTCTGCGCGGGCCTCTCCGGGAGCGGATACTGCTTTGCGGACCCTCTGCACTGCTCTGCAGGTGTTGGTGAAGGTTCCGTCTTTTTCACCCCAACTGGCAGCAGGGAGAACCACGTGGGCAAATTCGGCTGTTTCCGTAAGAAAGATGTCCTGGACAACGAGGAAGTCGAGTTTTTCCAGAGCGTGCCGTACATGTTCAGAATCAGGCTCCGTCACCATTGAGTTTTCACCCATGATGTACATTCCCTTAATTTTGCCTTCTCCCGCGGCCTCCATCATTTCTACTACAGAAAGCCCCTGTGTTGTGGGGAGATCCGCGCCCCAGACATCTTTCACCTTCTGCTGCGTAGCAGGAAGGAGTACCTTCTGGTACCCCGGGATCACGTCGGGGAGAGCTCCCATATCACATGCGCCCTGAACGTTGTTCTGACCTCTCAGGGGGTTGACCCCGGTTCCCGGCCGTCCGAGCATTCCACAGAGAAGGGAAAGGTTTGCCACTGTACGGACGTTGTTTGTTCCCGTAACATGCTGGGTTATCCCCATTGTGTAAAAAATGGCTGAATTGGGTCCCTTGGCGTATGCCCGTGCAGCGTCCTCGATAAGTTCAGGAGAGACTCCGGTCAGATCAGAGACATATTCCGGGGTGTACTTTGCCACTGTTTCCTTCAGCTTTTCAAAATTATTGACGTTCTTTTCGACGAAATCCTTCGCATACAGCTCATCACGAATAATCACGTGCATCAGGCCGTTCAGAAGAGCAACGTCAGATCCGCTCTTGTGGCGGAGGTATACGTCCGCATACTTCGCCATCTCGATCTTCCGGGGATCGCAAACGATGAGGGTGCATTTCCCCTTCCGCTTCTGCTCCTTGATCATGGAGCCTATTACTGGATGGTTTTCCGTGGTGTTTGAGCCGATGATGAGAATCGTATCTGCCGAATTTATCGACTCAAGATCGTTGGTCATTGCGCCGCTTCCGAGGGTCTCGCCGAGACCCGCAACTGTGGCGCTGTGTCACAGATGGGCACAGTGGTCAACGTTGTTAGTGCCCATCACCTCCCTTGCGAGGCGCTGCATGAGGTAGTTTTCCTCGTTTGTGCATCTGGCAGAGGAGAAAAATCCGAGGGCGTCCCCGCCGTCCTTCTCCTTGATGGAACTTAGATTTTCTGCTACAAGAGAAAGAGCCTCATCCCATGACGCCTTGCGGAATGTATCCCCATCCCGGATAAGCGGGGTCGTCAACCTGTCTTCGCTGTTTACGAACTGCCAGGCGAAGCGCCCCTTAACGCATGATCTTCCCTTGTTCAGGGAGGTCCTGCTTTCGTAATTCGACGTGACGTTTGCGATTTTTCCTGTCTTTTTATTGACATTGATTTCCAGTTCGCATCCGACCCCGCAATATGAACAAATCGTTTTGACCTTTTCAATATCCCATGGACGTCCCATGCCAAGTGAAGTCTTTTCGGACAGGGCACCTACGGGACAGACCTGGACACATTGGCCGCAGAAGACGCAGTCCGACTCCTCAATGGGGGAACCGACAGGGGGCTGAATAGAGGTCTTTATTCCCCGTCCCTGGAAATCGATGGCATGATACTGCGCCTGTTCTTCACATACTCGCACACATCTGCCGCACAGGATGCATTTGTTCAGATCACGTACATAAAAGGGGTTGGCGTCCTCGTACACATGGGATGTATTCGTGTCACCGGCATCTGCAAAACGTGAACCTGTGACTCCCAGTTCGTATGCCACGTCCTGAAGCTCGCACTTGCCGTTGCTCGGGCATGAGAAGCAGTCAAGGGGGTGACGGACGAGAATAAGTTCAAGAACGGCCTTCCTGGCCTCTATGACCTTCGGGGTGTTGGTGTTGACCACCATTCCTGCAGTAATGGGAGTGGTACATGCCGGAAGGAGCTTTGGATTTTTTTCTGCTTCAACGAGGCACATACGGCAGGCGCCGAACGGACTCACCGCAGGGTGGTCGCAGAGAGTCGGAATGTGAATGCCATTGGCCTTTGCAGCCTGCAGAATTGTCATTCCCGGCTCCGCGTTTATCTCCCTTCCGTTGATGATCGCTTTTATGCTGTCCATTCTCTGATCATCTCCTTCTTATTTAACCTTTAGAAATCGCGCCGACGGGGCAGTTTGCCATGCAGGCGCCGCACTTAATGCATTTTTCCTGATCGATGACATGGGGCTCTTTGACCTTGCCCGAAATGCAGTTTACAGGGCAGTTCCTCGCACACTTCGTACACCCGATGCACTTTTCCGGATCGATGGTGTAGCTCAGAAGGCTCTGGCATGCCCCGGCCGGGCACTTCTTATCGAAAATGTGCGCCTCGTACTCCTCCCTGAAATATTTCAGGGTCGTAAGGACAGGATTGGGTGCCGTCCCGCCAAGTGCACACAGGGAGGTTGCCTTGATCTGCTCACCGA
>JAAYJB010000333.1 GCA_012523155.1 Synergistaceae bacterium
TCTTTCCCGCCGCATCGGCCAGGTTCTCTGCGATCTTTGAATAGTCCGAAAGGAGTTCCCCCTTCAGACCGGAAAGTTCCGGCGGAAAAGACCCCAGTCCCTTGCGCAGAAGCTCCACATCGATACCTCCGGGAGGCATGGAATATGAAAAAGAACCCTGGATCACGCCGCTTTCAGGACTGTACAGGAGCGTCTCCCTGTCAGGCGCCGACGGTACCCAGTCCACCGGCCCCAGTCCGTTCCAGGGTTCCCGTTTCTCGAGCCGCAGATCTGGAGCGGAAAAGACCATCACTGTTTCTCCCGTACCGTCTCCAAGATAGATGGAGGGGAAGGAGAGTTCGTAGCGTCCCTCATTGGGATTTACGGTGAGCCTGCACCAGCCGTCAATGCCTTCCGGACTGACGGTATGCTCCTCCCTTGCGGAATAAGAGTAGAGGGACTTTATGGAAACATGCTTCGCCCCGAAGCGTTCCCGTTCCGTCACCCGGCCCGTCACGTATCCCACCGGCTGATATCCGATCACGTTTCCTTCCCCGTCCCGAATTTCCTCCGCCCCCGTGATCATGGCCGAAAGAAAGGCCGAACTGCTCCCCGACCATGAAGAACTTCCTCCCGAGACTTCCGGGGAGCTTCCGTCACTTTCCTTTTTCCCGGACCACCGCCAGTCCTTCTTTCCGGATCCGGATCCATTCCGGCTCCCATTTTCCTCCGTCATCACAGCCGAACCACTGAGTATCCGGGAGACTGTGATCGTACCTGTAAAGGGGACCTCCATCCATCCGTCACCGGAGGAGTCTTCATACTTTTTGTCTTTGTCTTTTTCTTTTTCCCCTTTCTCTATGTTCTCCAGCTCCTCGAGGATTTTCGCTATTTCTTCGATCATCTGAGGGGTGGGACTCTGCCCGCTTTTCACAGAATCCTCGATTCTCTTCTCCATTTCTTCCAACCGGCGCTCCATCTCTTCATTCGAGTTGCCGAAAGATACGGCTGCAGAGAAAACGAAAAGGAAGATGGTGAGACAGATTCCCCATGTCCGTTTTTTTCTCAACAGAACCACCTCCACTTTCTCCATTACTCTCAACCACATACAGATATTATAACAATAATAATAATTCAAATCTTTATAGACATGCCCGATTCACCTATGCGCTGAATCGGTAGAAAGGCGGTTCTGCTGGGAAAATAGAGGGGTAGAATGATCGTAACACCCATGGGGATTTTGATACACAAGGAACAAAGCCCTGAATTCCAGGCGCACCTGAAAGAATAGGAGGTGAGATACATGGAAATACGTGCACGAACCGTCGGAAAGACCATCCTGATACTGTCCGCCCTGACACTGGCCCTCACCCTCTCCTTCGCAGCACTTCCAGCTGAAGCTGCACCGACTTTTTCGCAGAACGCCAATATGCAGTCCGCAGGGGAAGAGATGTCTTTCGCTGAGATCATGGTTCACGCCCAGAAAGACGATCCGGAAATGCAGTTTCTCGCCGGTCTTGCCTATGACAGGGGAGACCGTGGTGTGAACGCCGACCCGAAGATGGCGGCCTACTGGTACGAACGGAGCGCATCTCACGGATACCCGATGGCGAAAGCCATGCTGGCCTATCACTACCACACGGGATACGGGTACAGGACCAACAGGGGACTGGCCGTTTCACTCTGGACCGACGCAATTCCCGGCCTTCTGCTGGAATATGAAAACGGGAATATTTACGCCTCTCTTGTACTCGATCTCTTCTACTACAGGGACAGGGGCCGCTGGCACCCCAGGGCGCGGATAGTCCACCGGCCGCTTCCGCCAAGACGTTACTATTATGATCATTTCCGGAGGGTCCCCTATCCGCCCAGACACTACAGGAGCCCCTATCCACACAGAAGACCTCCTGCACACAATTGGCGGCCGCCCCGTTATTCTCCTCCTCCTCCGCCGAAATATGGACCTCCGAAGTATGGACCTCCAAAGTATGGACCGCCGGGGGGACATCACCCGAAACCGAAACCGGGACCTCCCAAATACGGCCCCGGAAAACCCGGCCCGAAGCCGAAACCCCATCCGGCTCCTCCGAAGCACGGTCCCGGAGGCCCGAA
>JAAYJB010000334.1 GCA_012523155.1 Synergistaceae bacterium
GATGATGAAGCATTTTCAAGGCTTTCGCACACTACGATGCAGGTCTGCATTGGAGGAGCACCTTCCTTCTTCTTTTAACAGGGGGAAATTGATTTTATGTGTTTAGCTACAATATACAACAAAAGTCAGCAGTTTTGATAAGATATATTTGCTTGATCATTTTTTCCCTGTTTCTCTTCCGGACCCATAGGAGCGAACCCCGTCCGTTGATATTCATGTCTCATTTAAGGAGGATGAAATGCGCTATATTATTGTGACTACATGCGGAACGAGCTCAATCACAAACGGCGCCCCCGGAGATCTCCAGGTATTTCTCCGGAATACAGCGAATACCAGGGAAAAAGATCTTTCTCCCGAGGAAGAGGCAGTGATCGACGATCGTTTGGAGAAAAAAAGGCAGGAACTTAAATTTTGCCCCGAAAATAACCTGCGAAGTTTCTGTGCCGAATTGAACGGTCTTCTCGGGATCCTGAACGACATAGGCAGGAAGAGTGCCCCGGAACTCCATTTTATCCTCCACACGGACACGTACCAGGGGGAGAAAGTAGCCTCCCTTCTGGCGGACTGGTGCTCTGAAAAAGGCATCCGGTCCCAGGCCGTACTTGTACAGTCACTCAATACAAAAAACCTTTCCGATTTCAAAGATGGTATCAGTCGCCTTATCGAATGGTGCCATGATACTCTCCCGGGCTACAGGGACTCCGGGCACGGAATAATCTTTAATCTCGTGGGTGGCTTCAAGAGTCTGCAGGGATATATGCAGACCATAGGCATGATCTTTGCCGATGAAAGCGTCTATGTTTTCGAGGGAGAAAGGGAACTTCTGAGAATTCCGCGCCTCCCTCTCGACCTGGATTCCTCGTGCCGCTCCGTGATGCACGACAATCTCCTGCTTTTCAGGCGTCTTTCCTCCGTTTCCCCGGCAGTCCCGGAAGCGAAATGTGCGGGTCTTCCTGAGACGTTCTTCTACTGTTTCGGAGGCGAGTGCGAACTCTCCCCATGGGGTAAGATCCTCTGGGAAAAGTTCAGGGAAACCGTCTACAGGGAAAAACTGCTGGCCTCGCCATCTGACAGCCTGCGTTTCGGTGAAAAGTTAAAAAAACAGGTCGAGACCCTTGATCCATCCTTGACAGATCGTGTAAACAGAAAAATTGATGAACTCTCCCGTTTTCTGGAGAAGAGCGAGAAAAAAGACAGTCTCTCCTTCAAGCTTCTCCAGGGAAATCCTGTCCCGGGCTGCACCCATGAATTCTACCTCTGGTCAGACAAGGATGCCGCCAGGGGGTTCGGCTATTACGACAACGGTGTTTTCGTATTCGACCAGATGAGGTCACATCTCTGATGCACATGGGCTACGCAAATATTTCACCTAAATATACTATATAGGAGTGATGACATGGCAAAAATCGCCATTTTTGCGTTCCTTATCAGCCAGATCATTCTATCGTTCATTATCGCACCCAGTCCGGAAGGGCAGGCAAGCCCCGTTCTCGCCTGGATATTTCCGGGCTTTCTCTGGTTTTCAGCACCCGGAGGGTCCACCGGATTGCTGTACGCAGCCGGAACGGTCCATGTGGGCGCAGCCCTGATCCTGCTTTCATTTTTTCCTGTCGTGTTTCGGAGATACAACATCCGCAGGAGAGAGGCACTCGTCTGGTCCATCGAGGCCCTTCTCTCAGAAGGGTTCTGCACCATGAGCAACGCAGACTGGACCATCATCAGGGCACATTTTCCCGTTCGGGATCTCAGGATACTTCGCCGGGAACTGGAAACAATGAAAAAAGAAAGCTCCGGAGGAGAAACATCTGACTGCTGATTTCCATGAAAGGGGTCATTTCCGTGAAACCGAAGAGCAAAATGGATTCCTGGACCTACACTGCTTCGCGAACAGCCTCAAGGAACAGGATCAAAAGGATGAGACAGAAAGGATGCAGGCGTTTTGAGCAAAGAGCGGCGGCGGAATCCTATGCCGCTTTCAGAAAGGGGGAACTCGTTTGAACAGCGCGCTTGACGCAAAAGAGAGGATCAGGCTCGCAGCCATGGGAGGACTGCTCCATGACGTGGGAAAACTGGTCCAGCGCGGCTCAGGGAAAAGGAAAAACCATATGGACGTGGGCGCCGACTGGCTGGAGGAACGGGGAAACGGATGGGAGGTCTACTCTTTCGCGGCCCGGTACCACCATACCGCTCCCAACGCCTCTGTCAGGCTCGAGCACTGCACCGACCGGCGTCTCCTTCCCATAGCTGCGGTGGTAGCCCACGCGGACAATCTTTCCTCCTCTGAACGGGAGGATGTCGAGGGGACGAAGAACTGGGACAAAAACGTCGCCCTCCGCAACATTTTTGACCAGGTGAACCTGGAGGGCAGGGGGAAAAGCCCTTCACCCA
>JAAYJB010000053.1 GCA_012523155.1 Synergistaceae bacterium
ATTCCCCTTTCAAAAATAAATATTTTCTCACCAAAAAAGTATTTTCCCTGCATGTTCCTACTTTTTCCCGATACTTTCTTTCATCATGGGAAGAGCATCTGTTACCATTTTTGTCGTCTCTTCGTGGAGTTTGAAATAGTCGTCACCTGCCGCGAAGAGCATCGGCCTGTCTGTTTCGGCCGCCCATTTCTGTATTTCCTCCGAGTTGACCGCTTTGCTGATTCCTTCTATAAGGAGAGCCTTGATATCCTCGGGAAGACTGGGAGGAGCGCATATTCCACGCATGTTGTAGACAGCAACTTCCGGAAGCCCCATCTCTGATAGCGTCGGGTAGTCATAGGGAGGAAGGCGCCTGTCATTAAGGGTAGCGAGCACCTTGATCTTGTCGTCTGCAAGCAGGGCTTTCAGTTCGCTGTAGCCCGCGATCCAGAAAGTAATATGTCCTCCGAGAAAAGCGGCTTTCGAAGGCGCCGTCCCGTCAAAAGGCACTATTCTGTGTTTGAGCCCTGCAAGGACCAGCTGGACGCTGCCGAGATGTCCGCTGCTTCCGAGTCCCGACACGGCACAGGAAATGTCCTCTTTTTTCGAGGCTTCGAGAAGGTCCTGGAATGTATTGTAGGGAGATTCCTTGAGAACAAGAAGGTAGCGGGAGTCTTTGACCACGTTGACAAGGTAGGTGAACTCATTCCCCTTGTATCTCCCGTCGTAAAGGAATTCTCCCAGCTGCAGGGCGGGCTGGTTGTTGTAAAAAAGGGTGTGTCCGTCTGCGGTTTCTTTGTACATTTTGTCGTAGGCAATGCGTCCGCCTGCTCCAGTCATGTTTTCAACAACCACGGGCACGCCGAAATGCTTTTCCATGAGAGGAGCAAGCATACGGACCTCCACGTCACCGGCTCCTCCCGCTGCAAAGGGGTTTACTATCCGGATAGGCTTTCCGTCTGGAAAAGCTGCGAAGGATGGAGCGACAAAGAGAAACATAACAAGGAACGCACAAATAAAAATCCCTGATCGTCTGAACATTACGACATACCTCCTCCTTACTGATCCCTATCGTTATGAATAATTTTTCAGCGCTGCCGGCCACCTGAATTTTGCCCGTGAAACCGGCCGGAAATTTCTACCCTCCTAGAACCCGCCGTATTTTCTTATATAAGGCACCACTCCTCCTTCTTTCAGTATCTCCACCATTATCTCAGGGAGAGGCGTTACAGCCAGCTCTTTTTTCTGAGTAATGTTTCTCAGTACCTCTGCACCGACATCATATTCAAGGATGTCATCGTCGCTTATGGCATCTGTATCGCACTCGACCACGGGAAGCCCTATATTGACTGCGTTCCTGTAAAAAATGCGGGAAAATGTCTTTGCCGCAATGAACAGAACACCGGCTTCCTTTAACGCTACAGGGGCCTGCTCTCTCGAGGATCCGCATCCAAAATACGACCCCGCTGCAAGAATGCCTCCCCCGCTTATCCTCCTCCCGAAGGCAGGATCGAGATCTTCCATTGCATGATCGGCAAGATCTCTGACGTTCAATGTTTTCGTGTGTTTTCCGGCAATAATAAGATCCGTGCTTATATTATCGCCGTATTTTACCGCATGTCCCTGCAGTTTCATCGGTATTCCTCCAATTCCCGGGGATCTGTTATCCGGCCCTTGAGAACAGATGCAGCAATGGTTGCAGGTGACGCCAGGTAAATAAGAGCCTTGTTATTGCCCATCCTCCCCTTGAAATTACGGTTTGAGGAAGAAAGAACCACTTCACCGTCGGCAGGAACCCCGCCATGTGTTCCCACACACACGCCGCATCCCGGGGTAAACACAGCACCGCCGGCCTCAATAAGCGACTGGAGCACCCCCTCCTCCATGGCCTTGAGCATCACCTGCCTGGAGGCAGGTGCAATTATCAGCCTCACTCCGTCTGCGATCTTTTTTCCTTTCAGTATTTTTGCAGCTTCGCGGAGGTCTTCAATTCTTCCGTTCGTACAGCTTCCAAGGAAAGCCTGGTGAATGACCACGTCATTCACTTCGCTCACAGAACAGACATCATCTACTGCATGAGGTCTCGCAACCATCGGAGAGAG
>JAAYJB010000335.1 GCA_012523155.1 Synergistaceae bacterium
AAAAGATCCGGCTTTTCGGCGTTATTACTACCATGCTCGACGAGCGGACGCTGTCGCAGCGTGACTGGTTTACCCAGATACAGACCGCTTTCGAGGACATTCACCTGGGTATTTTCCACAGGGCGACGCTTATCGCCGAGGCCACGGATGCAGGCAAGCTCGTTGTGGACGTGGACAGAAAGGGGAGACCCTACCAGGAACTTCTCCGCATCTGCCAGGAGATATGCCGCAGGCTTGACATCAAGTTCGACAGGGGAGGGGTGCGGGAAAAATGACGTCAGGAATATCCCGTCTCAAGTCGGACGCGGCCGCGGCCAGGGCCGCCATTATGGAGCAGATGCGCAGTGGGTACAGCAGGATGCTCGGCCTTGATGAAAGGGAAGGACAGGCCGGGGACGAGAATCTGCCTCAAGGGCAGGACCTGAGACTGCTGAATGCCCTTGAATGGGTGAAAAGAATCGGCAAAGAGCTTGAGAACGAACATGTTCCCCCTTCGAACCTTCTCCGGCTGCTTTCCGAAGCCATGGAGATCATCGAATCGTTTTTCTCCACTGGCGGAATTCCGGGAGAGAATGGAGCTGCCGACCCGATCGCCGAAGCGGAACGTATCCTTTTTTCCGGCGGTCCGCGAAGCCCACGAAGCGAGATAGTCCGTGCCCTTCAGATATTGAACGACGATATCGAACAGGCAGCAGCAGAGGGGAAAGAGGCTGTGAGATCCCGGAAACTCCGCGACCGTGCCTACAGCATCCTCACAGATCTTGACGGCAGGGGGGCGGAAGGAGAGTAGCGGCAGTGTTTTCAATTTAAAAAGAGGCGGAACCGGAACAGCCGGGCCGCCTCTTTTTCTTGTCCAGGTTACCATGGTACCAGTACTCACGTATGGGATTATTCCCTTCCGTACTCCCTTTTGAATTCAACTATTAGCTCGGCTGAAAACCTTTCCGAGAGACTATCCCACGTAGAAGCTACCTTCGTAAAGATTGGCTCAAGTTCCACGGGGGAATAAGTATGAACTTCTACGCCGGACTCTTTCAGCAGTTTCAGGTGTTTTTCCTGGTCCTTTTCCGCTAGATCGATGCTCATAGCCGTCACCCGGGCACATGCGTCCGAAATGATTTTCCTGTCATCCTCAGACAGTTTTTCCCATGTCTTCATGCTCATAATATAGTTCAGGTTCTCGATGGAGAACCTCAGATCATACCAGTATTTCAACACACCCTTCAGAATCGCGTAGGCGGCGGTAGGCGTCATACCGTTCACCCCGTCCGCGAAACCGTTCTGCAGCGATCCTGCGACCTCATCCCAGGGGATGGTGATAGTCCTGTAGCCCATTGCTTCCGCCGCCGTCCTGAAAACGTCCAGGTTCGGTACGCGAAGAAGTATGCCTTTTTTCACCTCCGGGTTCAGGGGTTCCTTCACCGACTTCGTGCTGCCGATTCCGATGAAACCCTCCACCTGGAAACCAAGAAGCTTCACTCCCAGGCGGCTGTTGAACTCATCCATCTTTCTGAAAAGCCATCCGTCCGCGGCAAAAACCTTCCGTGCCTCATCAAAATCCCGGATGAAACAGTTGATGTAGTTCAGCTCCAGCCTTGGATCGAACTGGCTCGGTACTGAAATAGCCGCCATGTCGATCGATCCCCGAACGAGATCCTCGTATACAAGCGTATAGTCGCCAAGCTCGTTGTCAGGAAAAAGACTGATCTCGACGCGGCCTCCGGTCTTTTCCTTCACTTCGTCCGCAATTTGCTTCATTAGCTGTGTGGACGTGTGGTCAACCGGGAACTGTCCTGCGAAGCGGAGCATCACCGCAGGTTCTGCTGAAGAGGGCACGACGGTGAAAACAACGAATAAAGCTGCAGTTAAAATAAAAAGAACCTGTAATCTCCTCTGCATTATTCCAGCACTCCTTTCAATTTTACCCCCCGCCTGCCGGGCACGAAAAGAAACGAAAATCATAAGAAAACTATTTCATGTATCTTCGATAATAATACATCAAATTATATGTCCGTGTGTGAAAACTGCGTTCTCTTCCCCCCGGATACAATGAACGGCTAATGTGACTCTGTTGACCTGCGGGAGGTGCCGGCTTGAAGCAAGTTTGTGATCAGGAATGGTGAGAAAAGACTCGAAAAATACGTTCGATGACTTGGGTACATAAACAAACCGTAGAGTATTCCCTCTGAAATACGCGGGAGGGCGAACAAATAAAAGGACCCGAGAAAGCATGCGGAAAGTGCTCTGGGTCCTTTGTCATTGAAATCCTATCGGAAGAAAACCGGCTGCTGTTTGAAATTAAAATGGGCCCTTGATTTTTCACTTAAATGTATATTTATATATCTTAATTACAATCTAAACCAAATATCCAAAAAAATAAAATGATAATAAAATTATCACGTGGTGGTACAATGCAGTATAGTAAGAAAGGCGTGAAATTAGAAAAAACAAAGTGGTTATTTAAGCCCTTGGCGTGTGGGGAGAAACAGGCCGATTCCTTATTGATCCGCTTATTCACAAAGGGGGTTATAAGATGTACAGATCAACTTTCAGAAAAACTGGCACTTCTTTTCTAAAGGCGGCCCTTTTGATATCTGTTTTATTTATGACGGCGATTTTCGGTCAAACAGCGGCTGAAGCATTGAACAAACCGGCTCCAAATCCATTCCTTTCCTCCGAACTGTACAGCATTACCCATTTTGACTCGTCCCAAAGCGACTCAACTCCTTATGGTCCACCCCTGGGAGTTTACCGTGTGGATCTCCGAGGAAAACCAATATCTTTTGGAGGCCCCGTCAATATCATAACCCTTGCCTCGACCGATCCCGATTTTATGTGGGCGGTTGGAAGCGACCGCGTTGCCTACGTGAATAAAAAAAACGGCAAATGGGAAGAGGTTGCCAGGTTTGAAGCTCTTGAAGACGCATCAGGAGGGACTTTACCGTCTATTGCGGGCGAAAGTTTCAAAAAGTTCGGGGAATCGTCCGCTGCAGGGATGGACGTTGACGAGATGGATCAATTCCTGACTGATCTTCTGGGGCCACAGTACGGAGACAGGTTCGGAAATGGTTTTTATTCGGTCGTGGACAACGTAAATGTGCTGTATACCCACTTCGGAGCTAATCTTTACGGATTTGCCCTGGCTGACCCGGACGATCCCTCCTCAGGAATCACTGCACGCTACGTACTGGAGGATGTAATTACGGCGATCGAAGGCCCTGATATTCCTCCCGGAACGCGGCTTTTCGGCCTTTCCATGACTTACGACGGACATCTCATAGTTACCTTCAGCAACGGCATCGCCGTCATCGACAGAGATCTTGACGAGTCTTCCGTTCTTTTCTACCGGTTTGCAGATCAAGAATATGTAAGCAACTCCATCGCGGTGGACGAAGAAGGTGGATTATACATAGCCAGTGCAACTGTCATCCCCCCTATGTCTGGAATAATGCGCAGGCTCATTTGGACAGGAAGTGAAATATCCGATAAAGGTGAAGACGGTGCCTGGCAATGCGGGTATGAAGCTTCATCAGTACTGCCTCCCATGATAAAAGTAGGCTACGGTACCGGTTCAACCCCAACACTCATGGGGTTTGGAGATGATGAAGACAGACTGGTTATCATAACCGATGGCGCTGAACAAATGAACCTTCTTGCCTTCTGGCGTGACGAGATCCCGTCCGGAGGGGAGCGCATAGCGGGGCAGATACCCGTTACCTGCGGTTTTGAGGAACTTCCCGAATGGATACAGTCCGAGCAGTCGGTCGTGGTATCGGGATACGGCGCCTTCGTGGTGAACAACCTGCCTGAGACGGTGGACCCCGATCTGCCGGGGAAAAACAAGGTACTCCAGGTCTCCCTCATGGGACCGGCCTATCCGACGTCCTACGGTGTCGAACGATTTGAATGGGATCCTGAAAACGACCGGTGGTCCTCTGTCTGGGCTCGGCCCGATGTCTCTTCCACAAGCATGGTTCCCGTCCACAGCCAGTCGGCGGGGATGGCGCTCGTAAACGGGTATACACCGAAAAACGGCTGGGAAATAACGGGCCTTGACTGGAATACAGGTGATACTGTGCATCAGACCATATTTGGTGATATCAATTTTGGCAACGGCGCCTATGCGATCCTACAGTATCTGAAGGGCGACGAACTGCTCTTCAACACTTTCAGCGGCCCCATACGGGTCCATTACGACACCGGGGGAAGCGGCGGATGTGCAGCCGGTTTTTCTCCCCTTGCCGCACTTCTCTTCGTTCCGCTGTTTTTCATGAAACGCTGAGAAAAAGTTCCCTGATCGTTATTAAATGAAATCAAAAGAGGGACATCGAAAGATGTCCTTTTTTATTTGGTTCGGGTGAACCAGACAAAAAAAAGGCAATACAGATCCGGCCATTGAAGACTTTTCCCTGTCAAAATTCAGAAGATTGCCCTATTCCTTCCCACAGCTATATGGCATGCACTAAACTCTTTCCGTTCCGCAAGATCCGTAAAAGAGGTTTATAATACAGTACGGATGCAGTGAAAACCGTTCCATTCAGTTGGGGTAACTGCTTGTTTATGCAGCATGTCCAATGATCAAAATTTTTTTTTAAAAAAGCGGGGGTATACATGGAAAACAAGGCGCGCGTTTATCATCCATTGAAAGAAGAACTTCTCTCCCGCGCCCAGGGGTGCCTTCTGGGGCAGCTTGCCGGGGACTCCCTCGGAGGGCTTGTTGAATTCCGGAGACCCGAGGAAATTCTCCGGAAATATCCCAC
>JAAYJB010000336.1 GCA_012523155.1 Synergistaceae bacterium
TGGCCGGATTCCCTTGACTGCACCGCAGCCCGTGAAGAATGGGGATTCACGCCCGAGTACGACCTGGACCGGATGACAGCGGATATGTTGAACCGGCTGAAGGAAAAATGACGAATCACTGAAAGCCCCCGGGGAGTTCCGGGGGCTTTTTATTACCTGGTTATAATATGATTTATTATGGTCTATTCTATTGTTTTATGTAAAGTTCTCTATATAGACAACAAGGCCAACATTTGAGTGTGCCTGAATTGAAAAACACCGCGATGTGTTGTATCCTTATCCAACATCGTATCGGGAAGAAATGCATCCCGGTGCTCTCAGGACAAAAAAACTCACGTCACGGAAAATTTCACCGGGAAAAAGAAAAGGATTTGCTTTTTCAACATAGAAGATCCCCGAAAGGAGAAAGGCATCGTGAACAAAATCAGGAAAGGCGGCTGGGTTCAGATCGAGTGGACACTCCTTGAACCCCGGGAACGCCCGGAACATCTTCCCGCTGAAACCCGCAAAGTGCCGCTTCGCATGAGGGCGAAAGGCATACTTCAGGAAGACGCTTCCCCGGGAGAAACTGCAAGTGTGCTTTCGACCTGCGGCCGCATCCTCAGCGGAACTCTTGTCGCGGAAAATCCGCCCTTTACCCACTCATTCGGGCCTCAGATTCCTGAGTTCATAGGGCTCGGTGATTCACTTCGGTCATTATGGGGGAATAAGGATGAATAATTCCTATGCGGCTGTCATGGCCCGCAAAAACGAAATCATGAAAAAATCCCTGCTCATGGATTTCGGACAGTTCGAACAGGGGAAGATCTCCTTCGATTACGAGGGAATGATGAACCAGTACGGATATACCCTCGAGGCGATACGCAAAATCCAGAGGGACGCCCATGTAGGAGATACTCCGCTTATCGAGCTTCACAACCTGACCCGGACAGCCAGGGCACTCTCCCCCAGGGGGAAGGGCGCCCGCATCATGATAAAGGATGAGGCGGCGAACCCTTCCGGGAGTTTCAAGGACCGCAGAGCGTCCGTATCGTGCCACTTCGCACAGTCGAAAGGTTTCCCGGGAGTGGCTGCAGCCACGAGCGGAAACTACGGCGCCGCACTTGCGTCCCAGGCGAATATCAGGAACCTCAAGACGATCATTGTCCAGGAAGTATTTGACAGCCTCGGCAGGGGGCAGCCTGAGATCGTGGAAAAGACAAGAAAATGCGAGGCCCTGGGAGCCGAAGTCATTCAGACAAGCGTCGGTCCCGAACTTTTCTACTATCTTCTGAGGGTCCTTGAAGAAACGGGTTTTTTCAATGCCTCCCTGTACACGCCGCTGAGCATCGCCGGCATTGAGACCATAGGGTACGAAATAGCCGAGCAGTGCAGAAAGCTTCACGGCGGACTCCCTGCTGCGGTGGTGATCACCCACGCAGGGGGAGGCAATGTGACCGGGACTGCCCGGGGACTTCGCAAAGCCGGGGCGGAGGATGTAAAGGTCATCGGCGCCAGCGTAAACCTTGAGGGCCTCCATATGGCAAGCGACCGGGATTTCAATCTCAAGTCCTTCACCACCGGGCATACAGGATTCGGTGTTCCCTTCGCCACATGGCCCGACCGCTCGGACGTTCCCCGCAATGCCGCACGGCCTCTTCGCTACCTGGAGCGGTATGTTACCGTCAACCAGGGAGAGGTGTTCTATATTACCGAGGCACTGGCCGTCCTGGAAGGACTGGAACGGGGTCCCGCAGGGAACACGGCCCTTACCGCGGCATTTGCCCTTGCGAAGGAATTCGATGAGGACCAGTACATTGTCGTTCAGGAAACCGAGTATACAGGAGCAGGAAAGCATCATTACGCCCAGCTCGCTTTCGCGAAGGAAAACGGGATACTGGTAGAAACAGGTGATCCGGAGACAGAAGTGCCCGGCAGGAGTATTGTTTTCCCTTCACATCCTGACATGATACGTGCCCGTGAGGTAGACCTCGATCTCCTGAGGGCATCCCTGATAAGGAATGCGCTGAAAAACAATGGTGTCCGTCCCTCTGACCTTTCAAAGGCAGATCTTGAGTTCCTGGCCCGGGAAGTGAGCCGGGACGCCGCCTTCGTGACGGACGCCCTAAACTCTCTCTGACAGGCAGGAAATATAGAGGAGGCTGATGGAATGAAAAAA
>JAAYJB010000054.1 GCA_012523155.1 Synergistaceae bacterium
CCCGTGGAGGCCTTCGACTGGCTCATCAGCTCGATGATACCCTATTATCCCCTTGGCGTTTTCAAGGATTTCGACTAGGGAAGGGGGAGAAAGGAATGTCCGTATTCTACAAAACGCTTCTTGCGGCGGGGTTCGGCGGACAGGGAGTCATGGTCCTCGGTCAGCTGGTGGCCTACACCGGCATCGAGGAAGGACGGCATGTGACATGGATCCCCTCGTATGGTCCGGAGATGCGGGGAGGCACGGCAAACTGCGGCGTGGTGCTCTCGGAAGATGAGATCGGATCACCCGTGGTGGATAATGCCGATGTGCTTGTGATCATGAACCAGCCCTCCCTCGCGAAGTTCCTTGATAAGGTGAAGCCGGGCGGCGTGCTGGTGTACAACAGCGACCTGGTGGAGTACGATGGTTCGCGGAAGGATATTGTCACTATCCCAGTCCCCGCATCAAAAATAGCCATGGAGCTGGGCAGCGACAAGATAACCAATATTGTTATCCTCGGCTCGGTGGTTGAAGCGAGCGGTATTGTTGACGATACCGTGTGCGTGGAGACCATAAAGGAGAAACTCGGCAAAAAGAAGCCGAAATTCCTTCCAATGAACCTCGATGCGTACGCAAAGGGGAAAGATGTGGCCCGGACCGCTCTTTCAAAGTAGGCAGACAAGCGGTCTTTCATGGATACCAGGGAAAAGACGATTTCGAAAAACACGGCCTACCGGGGCAGGATACTCAATCTCAGGATAGACAAGGTTGAGATCCCAGGCGGTAAAAAGACCATCAGGGAAGTTGTGGAACATTCCCCGGCAGTGGCCATCCTTCCCGTGGCGGATGACGGATCTGTTCTGCTGATCCGGCAGTACAGATATGCCATCGGTGAGGACATCCTGGAGATCCCTGCAGGACTCGTGGAGCCCGGTGAGGACTTTGACAGGTGTGCCGAGAGGGAACTGCAGGAGGAGATCGGTTATTTCCCCGGAACGCTGAAGGAGATCGGGCGGATGTACAATTCCCCCGGGTTCTGCACCGAGATGCTCGTGCTGTACCTTGCTTCGAACCTGAAGCCTTCGAAGCTTCAGGCGGACGATGACGAGTTTATCCACCTGAACCCTGTACCTCCCGGCGAGATCGCCTCCATCCTGGGGGACGGCCGGATCCGGGACGGGAAAACCTTCGCAGCGCTCTCGTGGTATCTGGCTTTCCGCGGAGAAATATGATTTTTAAGGGGCCGGGAAATTTCCGGCTCCTTTTTTTATGGTATTATGTGTAACTATTATGACATTATATGACTTTGAGACATGCGTCGAGAATTTCCTCTCGTATCTGCTTCTCGAGAGAGGACTGAGCCCTAATACCATTGCCGCCTACAGGAGGGATCTCCGTGAGTGGGCATCATTCTGCGCTGAACGGAATGCTGCCCCCCTGCCGCCGGATCCGTCTGTTCTTTCACTGTTCCAGAGGAGCCTCGTTGAGGGGCCGAAAAGTCCGGCTACCCGCCAGAGGATCGTGGCGGCCATGAGGACGTGGATGCGCTACCTCGAGCAGGAGGAGATAATAGGGGAGCAGCAGCGGCTTCCCACCCTTCCCGGCAGGCAGAAGCGCCTGCCCCAGATCCTGAGTGAAGGGGAAGTGGAACGGCTTTTCCAGGCATGCGGCGGGACGTCGCCCCTTGACCTGCGGGACAGGGCGCTGTTCGGCATTGCATACGGGTGCGGACTGAGGGCGAGCGAACTGTGCGGTCTTCGCCTCGAAGACCTGGATTTTTCCGGAAGGGTCCTGAGGGCATTCGGCAAGGGAGAGAAGGAGCGGGCCATCCCGTTCCTTGGGGAAGTGCTTGAACGAGTCGCGGTCTATCTTAGGGAGGGGCGTCCCAGGATGGTAAAGGAAGAAACGGATGTCCTTTTCCTGACCAGGAACGGAAACCCCATGAACAGGGAGGACGTATGGCGGACGCTGGGAAAGCGCGGCAGAAAGGCCGGCATACCAAGGTCGAGGCTTCATCCCCATGTCCTTCGGCACAGTTTCGCCTCCCACCTTCTGCGGAGGGGGATGGACCAGAGAAGCCTGCAGGAGCTGCTCGGGCATTCTTCTATTGCGACGACTGAAAAATACCTGCATTTTGACCTCGAGCTGCGGGACGTTTATGATAAAGCCCATCCGAGGGCGTGAGCCCCGGAAGTCGGGAGAGGAGGAGAGCGGATGAAGAATAAGGTTGAAGAGACCGTTGAATTTCTGCGGCACAGGGGAGGCGAAGCCCCCGAAGCGGCGGTGGTGCTGGGCTCAGGCCTTGGTGCCTTCGCCGAAGCCCTTGAAGATAAAATCGTGATCCCCTACGGCGAGATCCCGAACTGGCCGGCCTCGACAGCTCCGGGCCATGCCGGAAGGCTGGTGCTGGGAAGCCTGTCGGGAAAAAGGCTTGCCGTTATGCAGGGCAGAGTCCACTATTACGAGGGGTATTCCATGGAGGAAGTGGTGTTCCCCGTGCGGGCCCTGGGTGCCTGGGGCGTGAAGGCGTATGTGGCGACAAATGCTGTGGGCGGTATCGATCATTCCCTTTCGCCGGGGGACGTGGTTCTGCTTTACGACCATATAAACTGGATGGGAGCCAATCCCCTCAGGGGACCGGACACGCCGGAATGGAACCCCCGTTTTCCCGATATGACCCATGC
>JAAYJB010000337.1 GCA_012523155.1 Synergistaceae bacterium
CAGTAAAACGCTTGCCGGAAAGAACGTCTCTTCTTTTGTAAAGAAGACGGAGACTTTGAAGGATATCGAAGAAGATCCAGCAACAGGAAGCATATTCAGCGGCGGAAACGTGTTCGAAGCGGAGCTTGCCGGGGGGCAAGAAACTGCTCTTCCCGTGGAAATCAGGAGGCAGGAGATCCATTACGGCAGGCTTCCCGTTGTTCTTTTCCTCGCCCGGGACCTCACCGAAAGAAAAGGGTTCGAAAATCGCCTTGCGAAAATGGCCTACTTCGACGACCTTACGGGACTCCCCAACCGTTCCGCTTTCATCAGGGACGTGAACAGGGCCATAAAGGACGGCAGCAGGACAGGGCAGATCTTCTGCGCCGCCCTCATGGACCTTGACCGGTTCAAGCTGGTCAATGAACAGGTGGGGAACATAAACGCCGACAGGATCCTTTCAACTATCAGCCGGAGACTCGAAGAGGTCCTGGGTGAAAACTTCCGTCTCTACAGGACGGGGGGCGACGAATTCTCTCTTCTCATAGCCTGCCCGCCCGGGGGTAACCCCAGGGAAGGGACTGACAGGCTCATGGATAGGATCCACAGGGCGGTGGGTATTCCCTGTTCCGTGGGGAGCGAGACCATCTTCCCCAGTGCCAGCATTGGTGTTCTCAATGATATCGGGAGATTCCAGTCCTCTTCAGAAGTTATTAACAGGCTCGTCCATGCTCTCAGGGAGGCCAAAAAAATCGGGCTGGGATTCACTTCCTACCATCTTGAGGAGGAGAATGAGCTCTCGGGCCCGGGAACAGTGAATATCCTGCGCCTGAGCGCCGAAATGCACGCCGGGCTTGAAAAGGGAGAATTTGTTCCATACTTCCAACCCATCTATTCTGCTTCCGATGGGTCCCTTTCGGGTTTTGAAACCCTTGCCCGGTGGATGCACCCTGTCCAGGGTCTCCTCCCTCCGTCGGATTTTATCCCGCTGGCGGAAAACACGGGATTCGCCGGAAAAATCGACATGTACATGATGAAACAGGCACTCATTGCGTCGGAGAAGCTTCGGAGCAGGAACTCCCAAGCCTCTTATGTTTTTTCGTCCAACGGCTCGCCTCTCTTTTTCCAGACACCCCACATTGTGGAAGTCCTCGAGGATCTCCTGAGAGAGACGAAAGCCGACCCGAACCTCTTTACCCTGGAGGTCACGGAAAGCCTGCTGGCGGAAAATCTCTGCGAGGTGTCCCGGAAGCTCACCAGCCTGAAGGAACTCGGGGTCAGAATAGCTCTTGACGATTTCGGGACCGGATATTCCTCGCTGCAGTACATCAACCAGCTCCCCCTGGACTATATAAAGCTGGACCAGTCATTTGTGGCCAGGCTTTTTGATTCCGGGAAAGACGAGCGGCTTCTCCGGACGATCATCAACATGGGGAAAGAACTTCGTCTCGAGATCGTCGCCGAGGGAGTGGAAACGAAGGAACAACTGGAGTGGCTCAGGACGGCAGGGTGCGATAAAATCCAGGGTTTCCTGTTCTCCAGACCGGTTCCGTGGGAAGATATCGAAAAAATGACAGGAGGCGACCACCGGCCGTGACGCATTTCAAACAAAGAATCCTTTCCAGGACGCTCCTTCTTCCGCTGTTTCTCTTTTTTCTTCTCGCTCCTTCTCCGGCTGCAGGGGCAAGGATTTCCGTACTGTTCCTGGGAGACCTCCACAGCCAGCTTCTCCCCGTCTCCCTGAAAACGAACAAAACAACGGTTTTCTTCGGCGGCCTGGTTCACGGGGCCGGGCTCCTGGCAAAAGAAAAAGCAGCGGAACCAGATTCCCTTATACTTCAGGGAGGGGATGCGGTCTCAGGCATCACGTGGCTCCATTTCTCCGGAGAACCGGAGTTTTCCGCCCTTGCGGCGGCAGGCGTACAGGCAATGCTGCTTGGGAACCACGAGTTCAACTACGGTCCCGAACATCTCAAAAGGGGCCTGAGCTTTTCGTCCATACCCGTACTGTCCTC
>JAAYJB010000338.1 GCA_012523155.1 Synergistaceae bacterium
CCGCTGCTTCCGTATAAGCACGTAAAATAGCAGATAAATGCGGTTGTAACACGGTATAAAATTTGGTAGCGTATCTGTAACCGGAAAAAACGGAGGTACGATTGTGATTTCTTTTGTAAAGATGCAGGGGAACGGAAATGATTTCATAGTGCTGGATAACGGGGACGGATCTTTTTCTTCCCGTGCCCTCTCTGATGCTGCCATGAGGTTCTGCAGAAGGCGGAAGTCGCTTGGAGCCGACGGGATACTTGTGGTTGAGAAGTCTGTTCAGGCTGACTTCGCCATGCGCCTTTTCAATGCGGACGGGAGCGAGGGGGAAATGTGCGGGAACGGTGCCCGGTGCATCTCGAGGTACGCCTTTGAAAAAGGGATTGCCGGCAGGGAGCAGTCCTTTTCCACTCTTGCCGGAATCATGAGGGCTGTCGTCGATCCTCCTTTCGTTGACCTTTCCATGGGAACTTCGTCTCTTTCTGACGGGTGGTACAACCGATCAGTAAAAGCAGGGGACCGGATATTCCAATGCTCGTTCCTGTGGGTGGGGGTCCCTCACGCCGTACTGTTTCCTGAGGAACCGCTTTCCGATGAGGAAATGGTGAAGATCGGGCGGACGCTGCGGAACAATACTGGGCTTTTCCCCGACGGGGCGAACGTCAATTTTGTCACCCCGAAGGATGAGGGAAGCATTTTCTCCGTTACCTATGAAAGAGGTGTTGAGGACCTGACAGAATCCTGCGGCACCGGTTCTGCCGCCTCTGCAGTCTGCTGGATCCTGAGAAATGGTCCTCTGCCGGAAATGGCAGTGGTTGAAGTGTTCAACCCGGGAGGGATCAATACTGTGACCCTTTCCTTTTCGGAAAACGGTCGTGAAGTGTCCGCATCCCTGAAAGGAAGGACAGTAATGGTCGCTGAAGGCTTCTTGCTCGAAGAAGATAAATAAGAAAATGTTATAATAAGGCTGCATCAATTGAAAAAAAGAAGAAAACCCTCGATGCAGATTACTGTTCAGTTCGAACAGTGAGAAAAGGAGGACTGCACTTATGAAAAGAAAATCGCTGGTAGGATTGTTTATTGTTATCGGACTTGCCGGTCTGGTTCTGATCGGTGCGAGCGTGGATTTCGCCGGTGACCTGGTAGTCCGTGAGGCAGACAAGGCCGTTAAGGAACTCATGGGGGCCGATCTGAACGTTGCCGGTATTTCGGGAAACCCGATCAAGGGATTTACAACGGGAAAAATCACCCTTTCTGAGGAAGGCCGGCAGATCTTTTCGGCAGGATTCCTTGAGGTGAAGATCAACCTGATGTCCCTGTTCTCCAAATCTCCTAAAGTCAGTGTTCTTTCCGTGGGAGGCGTCGATATGGATGCGGATGCCCTTGCGGAACAGGTAGCCCAGATGAAATTCGAGGGCGGTGGAGGCGGAGAAATACCTATAGAAACTTTCAAGATCGTTGACAGCGTGGTCCGGTCCCGGTGGGGCAGAGCCGATATTTCGGATATCGCCCTGTCTTTCGCTGGGAAAGAAATACAGGCGGATATGGACATGGCAGTAAATGGAATTCCGGTGAACGGAAAGACCACCGCGGTTGTTGACGGAAAGAACGTCGACATCAGTTCCCTCTCCGTGAACGTGGGGAAAGGCTCTATATCTGCATCGGGAAGAGTTGCCCCGTCCCTGGCAGTCTCCGGTAATATCCGGGAGCTGGACCTGAAAGAGTTGATCGCGTTTTGGCCGGTAGTGCCTGCTGACGGTTTCGACGGCAAAGTATCAGCGGGCTTTAAAGGGGAAGGAGAATGGAACACGCCGGTTCTTGCCGGTGACATTGATTATTCAGGCAAATCGATTCTCGGCTATCCCGTGGAGAGTGTAAAGGCAAAATGGACTCTTTCCGCCGACAAGCTGGCCGTTACTGATATTGATGCCCGTATCCTGGCGATGCCACTTGAAGGAGGATTATCAGTGGCATTCGCAAAGGACAAGGCTCCTGCGATCGACCTTGCGCTTTCGGGTACGGGGATAAAGATGGCTGAGCTGAAGAAGCTTTATCCTGCCATGGGGGAAGTTTCCGGTGAAATTGAAAAATTTACCATTAATGCATCCGGAACCGCAGATGCGCTCCAGGGTGCAGTTCACTTCAGCGCCCCGTCACTGGGAGCTTTCGGATTTACCGTTGCCGATTCTGCCGCCCAGGTGAAGGTCGCCCCAAAGACTGCAACGATCAATGCAAAAACCGTCTTTGAAGGTGCACCGGCTTTCGTACAGGGAACAGTCTCAGACTACATGTCCGCCCCGAAGCTCGACCTGACCGCGAATATACGGTCATTCAACCTGGCCAGGGCTGCATCTCTCGCACCTGCAGTGAAGGAATTTGCGCTCTCAGGGGCAGTGGACGCCGATTTTGCGTTGAAGGGGGCGGCAACAGCCCCGAATGTGTCGGGGAAAATCTGGAGCAAAAAGGTTTCCGCCATGAAGGAAACAATTGAATCTCCGTCAGTTTCGTTCGGACTGAAGGGATCCGCGGTCTCCATTTC
>JAAYJB010000055.1 GCA_012523155.1 Synergistaceae bacterium
ATGAGAGATCTTTGCCTCGGTGCGAGGAAGGAAATGCTCCTCCAGCAAAAAATGCCTCCGTCAGCTCATGAATTCGCCCTCGAGGACATGGTGTTCAGCAATTCACCGTCGGCTTCCCTTCTCCGCCCGGAGCCTGGACGAAGGGAGACCGCGTGGCTTTTCTACCCCGGCTGCCGCCTGTCGGGAACATCCCCTTCACAGGTAAGGGACGCCTACGGCTTTCTCCGGAATTTCCTTGAAGGAGGGGTAGGCCTGTGGCTGCGGTGCTGCGGTGCTCCCGCTCGGTGGGCCGGCAGGGAGGATCTTTTCCGGAAAGAGGCGGAAGAAACTCTCCGCATATGGAAGTCAATGGGATCGCCGGTAATTATTGCGGCGTGTACGGGATGTGTGGATGTGTTCCGGAGGGAACTGCCGGAGATCAGGGTCGTCTCGCTGTGGGAGGTTCTGGAAAAAGAGGCGATGCCAGAGGAGTTCCTGAAGATGAATGGGACTCTTGCGGTCCATGATCCCTGCACAGCCGTGGATTACCCGGAGATCAGGAGGGCGGCGCGGTCCATGGCATCACGGGCAGGGATCGACTGTGAAGAGTTGCCCATGACCGCCGAGCTGACGTCCTGCTGCGGCTACGGAGGACTGCAGGAGTGCGCAAACCCGGAACTGGGTTCGGCAACCGCAAGTTCCCGCTGCGGGGAATCGTCCAGTGATTACCTTGTCTATTGCGCCATGTGCAGGACACTTTTCGCAAGGACGGGAAAAAGGACAGTCCACCTGCTCGAAGTTCTTTTTCCTGCCCCGGGGAAAGACCCGTTGTCCATGCCTGCGGTTTCATGGTCCGACCAGCGGGAGAACCGTGCGGGGTTCGTCCGGGAACTGCTCGGAACCCTGTGGAAGGAGGAATCCCCTATGCCGGAAGAACACGAAGCGATAAAACTGGTCTTACCGGAGGATGCCGGAAAGATCCTGGAGACCCGGCGTATATTGACCGATACGGTGAAACGGGCGATCCGGAACGGGGAGAATTCGGGACGAAAGATCGCACGGCCGGACGGCGCATTTGCCACCTGCCTGAAACCGGCATCCGTAACCTACTGGATCGTGTACCGCCCCCTGGAAGACGGTGCCTTTGAGGTGCTGAATGCCTGGAGCCACCGTATGACCGTGCCGGGAACTGAGGGAAGCCTGCCATGAAGGAACTGCTGAGATCTTTCGAAAAATACCGGGACTGGTTCTGCGTTTCATGCGGATGCCCCATGGATCTTAAAAAGACGGACATAACCTACCTGGGAAGCCAGTTTTCCCTTGAACTTCCCGTATGCCCCGAATGCGGAATGGTTTTTGTTCCCGAGGAGCTTGCAACGGGCAAGATGCTGGAAGTTGAAAAGATACTGGAGGACAAATGATGTACCAGGAAGAGATGGATGATTTTCAGATACGGCTCGCAACACTGAAGTCACAGGGGTTCCACTGCAGCCAGATCCTGATGCTCCTGGCCCTCGAGCGGACGGGACGGAAGAATCCCGATCTTGTCCGCGCCATGGGTGGAATTGCCAAGGGGTTGTGGAACGGCGGGGAAACATGCGGCGCCCTCCTGGGCGGTGCATGCATTCTCGGTTTCTATGCCGGCAGGGGACGTCCCGATGAAGAGGAAGATCCCGGGCTTTCCGTCATGGTCTCGAGCCTTTCGGAATGGTTCCGGTCAGAGGCTGGCCTGTCGTTGGGAAGCACCCGGTGCAGCGATATTTTGGACGAATACGGGAAAACGAAATGCCCGCAGCTTGTCCGGTCGGTGTGGATAAAGACGACGGAGCTTCTCGAGGCGAACGGGATCGATATCTATGAAGGAAGACACCTCGAAGAATGAAGCTTCCGGACAAAACATTCAGCCTCTGTCCTGAATGTTTGAGGAAGATACCTGCTTCCTATGTCTCAGTGGGCAGCGACGTGTGGATGGAAAAGCACTGCCCTGAACACGGTAGCTTCAGGACTATCGTATGGAGGGGACCTCCTTCCCTGGAGGAATGGTCCGGAGGCTTTCTCCCCGACGCTCCGTTTCAGGCACCGGCAAACTGTCCCCGGAACTGCGGGAACTGCAGGCCCCACGACCGGTTCGGCTGATCATTCGTGGTGGAGGTCACGCGGCGCTGTGACCTGAAATGCCCTGTCTGTTTCGCTTCAGCCGGAGAGAAAAGCCGGGACCCTTCACATGAAAATCTGACGGGTGTGTTCCGCTCCATAGCGGATCGCCTGCCTCAGGGCATACTCCAGATTTCCGGCGGAGAACCAACGGTCAGGGATGACCTCTGTTCCCTCGTTACCGCGGCAGCGGCCATGGATTTTGCAGGTGTACAGCTCAACACAAACGGCATCCGGCTTGCGGAAGACTCCGATCTCCCGCTCCGTCTGAAGGAATCAGGTCTTTCCTGGGTCTACCTTCAATTCGACAGTACGGAAGACGATGCCTACGCCGCCCTTCGGGGGCGGTCTCTCTTCAGCATAAAAAGAAAGGCCGTAGAACGGTGCGCTGATGCGGAACTCGGAGTCGTGCTCGTTACCACTGTGAAGCAAGGAGTGAACGATCACCTTCTCGGAGACATCCTCAGATTCGGTTCGGAACATGCACCTGCGGTGAGGGGCGTACATTTTCAACCCATGGCTTTCTTCGGAAGATACCCCTTCCCACCGTCCGACGAGGAACGGATAACCCTGCCGGAAGTGCTGCAGCGGATCTGGAGTCAGCATAGTTTTTTTCGAATGGACGACTTTTCACCCTGCGGAGGACTGCATCCCATGTGTTCTTTCACGGGGGAGTTTTTTGTGTCACAGGGGAAGTTTAAACGGAAGGGGACCGCGAAACCTCCGAAAGAGGAGCTCGATCTCGTCAGGGCCACTGCACGGGTGGCGTCCCGATGGACCCTGCCGGAGGACACAACCTGCAGCGGTGATGTGTTCGGAGACGTGCTTTCCTGGAGAAGGCGGATCTTTACTGTTACAGGCATGGCTTTTCAGGACGCCTGGACTCTGGACACAGAACGCCTTCAGCGGTGCCCCATCAAGTGTGTGGGAGCCGACGGGACTTTTTTCCCTTTCTGTACCGGTACGGTCACGTCGCGGAATGGACGTCGCCTTTATGGCAAAAATGTCCCCTGAATGCGGAAATCCCCTTGAGGAATGGACTTTACGGAAGACCGGAAGTCCCTGCGGCCCTGATAGCCTCGCACCTTTTCACCTTCAGAGGCTGAGGGCTGCGATAGAACGGGCAGGAAGGACAAGCCCCTTTTACAGGAAACTTCTGGCTTCTTTCCCTCCG
>JAAYJB010000339.1 GCA_012523155.1 Synergistaceae bacterium
CTGTATCCACAGTGACGAGCATATTTCCGGCGAAGGGGCTGCGAAATGTCACCGAAGCTGTTTCTCCGGGGGCGTATTTTCCCTTGTCCGCCTTTATGATGACCCTGTCGATAAGGGAGGAGCCTCCCGCTTCTTCCATCCCATAGGGAGTCCAGGCGTACATGGAGGCAGATGCAGAACTCCCCGAATCTGCGTCGGAAAAGCGGATAACGTATTCTCCCCAGCTCCTTGGAGTGAAAGAGAACGTTCCTGTTCCCTCCTTCAGCGGCACAGTGGTCTCAAATTGCGGGATGAGTTCTGTCTGCATCTGCATGCGTGTCTGGTTTTCGACCCGAACAAGATTATAGTGACGCTTGACCAGGAAAAGCTCACCGATGACGGAGCCTATTCCGGAGGCCTGTCCTTCGGGGGTCACCGCAGCAACCCGGACGGAAGTTTCCTTTCCCGGGACAGCGTCTGAAGATGGCTTCTCGATCCCGATGAAAACAGGGTAGGGGTGCATTGGTCTCCTTAAAGTGGTGGATACCCACCGGCCGCTTTCCTCCATGACCCTCAGGTGGAAGAGCAGGCTTATGGAGGAGGGAGGAGACCATCCTTCAGGTGAAGAAAAGGAGACGCTTCCCCTGCCTGATTCGTCAAGTTTTCCGTTGCCCAGGAATTCCACCACGGGTTCGAATTTCTTTTCCGGGTCGCCGAATGTGAAGGCCTTCCATCCCTCGGGCTGGAAGGGAACGGAGGAAGCCCTGATCTCTCCCTCGAAGGGCAGCCCGGCTGCCGGTGCCCCGAAAAGATAGGACGACATAATGGAGATCTCTATTTTTTCTCCCGGGGCAAGAAAGAGCTTGTCGCTTTCAGCTTTAACCTCGAGCCTTGGTGCGACGAAGTCTTCCACGAAGAACTCCGTACGGCCTAGAGGTGTTTTTTCTCCTCCGGGAACGGATACCGTTGCTGTGTATGTACCTGTGGGTGATGCCGGCGCCAGTGATGTGTTAAACGACGCCATGCCCTGGGGGGAGAGCATTGCCGTGCCCCTGGCGACCTCTCTTCCCATGGATGAACGGATACTGTAGACGACGGGAAACGGTTCAGGGGGAAGGCGTCCTGAATCTCTGACGACAGTAGTGAAATCCACTTTTTCACCGGGGCGGAAAACTCCCCTTGGAGCGAAAACGAGGGCATCATACCCGGTGCTCCAGGGGCGGCCCCCAGTATCGAATCCGCCGTCGGCAAGGAGGTTGCCCTCGAGCTTCAGGAATGAGAGGTCGTCCTCTTTTTCCACGGTGGCCAGTGCGGGCTGCAGCTGACTATCCCACGGCCCTTTGCCGGTCCATGTCCAGAGTCCGTTTTCATCCGTTTCTCCCGATGCAAGGAGCTGGTTGCTCTTCGAATAGACCTTGACTGCAGCGCCGCCGACCGGTTTCATGCCGAGTATGGTATTTACCCATACAGTGATTCCTGACGGGGCGACGCGCGCTGCAATTCCAAGGTCCGTGACCGCCACAAGCTGTTCCGATTCCCCCCAGTATTCACCGGACGCATCAGAAGCGGTGAGAAGGAAAACTCCCTTCGTTGCACCCGCAAGCTCC
>JAAYJB010000340.1 GCA_012523155.1 Synergistaceae bacterium
GGTCCGTGAGGCTTCATCCTCCACCATGTCCGCCTTCACTGCCGTAGCCACGATCCCCGTGCCTACAGGCTTGGTGAGGATAAGGAGGTCGCCCGGCCTTGCGCCCGTGACCTTCCAGATGGAGTCCCTCCGCACTTCTCCGTAGACAACGAGGCCGTACTTGGGTTCCCTGTCGTCCACGCTGTGCCCGCCGAGAAGAAATCCTCCCGCCTCGGCGACCTTTTCCTGCCCTCCCCTGAGGACTTCCTTCAGCACGTCCAGACCCAGGGCCTTCGTGGGAAAGCCGACAATGTTCAGGGCCACGAAGGGTTTCCCTCCCATGGCGAACACGTCGCTCAGGGAGTTCGCCGCGGCGATCTGCCCCCACGTATACGGGTCATCGGATACGGGAGTAATGAAATCCACCGTGAGGACCCCCGCCCTTTCGGCGTCGAGGGTCCAGATGGCGGCGTCCTCGCCGGAGCCCCATGAGCTTATGATCCGTTCATCACGTGCAAGCGGGAGATCCCTGAGGATCTTCTCCAGGTCCGCCGGACCTATTTTTGCAGCTCAGCCGCTTGTAGTGGAAAGTTCAGTGAGTCTCATGACCGCTCCTCCTCCGATCTTCATGTTGAGAGTATTTCCTTCAGGGCTCCCACCGTCTTCTGCACTTCTTCAACGGTGGTGAACCACCCCGGGCTGAGGCGCAGCGCGCCTCCCGGGAATGTTCCGAGTGTCTTGTGGGCCAGCGGGGCGCAGTGAAGGCCCGGACGGGTCTCGATACCCCATTCATCTGACAGCCTGGCCGCGAGAATTCCGTTGTCCCTGCCGCGGAAGTTGACCGCGAACACGGGCAGTCGGCCGTCCATAGTCTTCCGCCCCGAGAGCTGAACGCCGGGGAGGGAGAGCAGCCCTTCCAGAAGCAGGGCGCCGAGTGCCTCTTCCCGTCTCCTGATATTCTCCATCCCCGTTTCCCCTATCCATTCAAGGGCCGCAAAGAGCCCCGCTATCCCGGGAAGGTTGGGGGTGCCTGCCTCGAACTTGTCCGGCAGAGTGTCGGGCTGCAGTTCGAGATGGGAGAAGCTTCCGGTGCCTCCCTCAACAAACCAGTCCGTTTTTTCAGCGAAATCCGGGTTCCAGAGAATGCCCCCGATTCCCTGAGGACCGAGGAGGCCCTTGTGGCCCGTGAAACAGAGGGCTGAGAGGCCGAGCTTTTCCGCTTGGAGCGGAAGAATGCCCGCAGTCTGTGCGCAGTCGGCGACCAGGGGAACTCCTGCCTCCCTGCAGAGGGCGGCTATGGAATCCAGGTCCTGTATCGTGCCGCACACGTTGCTGCAGTGGGAGAGGGCCACCATGGAAACCCCGGATCCGTTCAGTGCTTTCTCCACTGTTGATGGATGGAGGAAGCCTTCTTCGTCGCAGGGAAGGACCTCCACGGATACGCCCGTGGTCTCGAGGCGCCTGAGAGGCCTGACGACCGCGTTGTGCTCCATGGACGAGATGAGGACCTTCATTCCGGGTTTGAGGTATCCCTTGAACACCACGTTGAGGGATTCGGTGACGCTGGCGGTGAAGGTCACA
>JAAYJB010000341.1 GCA_012523155.1 Synergistaceae bacterium
CAAGATCGACTTCACCGCCCTCTATCCAAACGGACTGACCTCAACAGTAATTGAACCATGCAAGATTCCCATGGTTCTTGAAAATGATGAAATGGCCATACAGGCAGCCATAAAGACCTGCACAGGAATAGACAGGCAAAAGGTCCGCATGGTGATGATCAGGAACACGGCGGAGCTTGAAACGATCCTTGTCTCCGAGGCGATGTCGGGAAGCGCACCCCTTCCTGAAGGAGTCGAGATCATTGGAGAACCGGAGGAGATCCGATTTGACGAAGAGGGAAATATCGCTGAGTAAAGCAGTTTTTCAGGGAGGTGTTTCGCGTGTCTTTTTCCAGGGACAGAGTTACAGGGATCATACTGTCGGCTTTTTCTCTCCTGTACCTCTTTTTTTCCAAAGATATCAAGGTATTCAGGGGAAGCGGAGCCACGCCGCTCACATCGGCTTTTATACCCCGTTTTTGGGGAACATGCCTTTTGATCCTGGGCCTGATCCTGATCTTTCGGAGGAGCTTCAGCAACGGCGGTGAGGAAAAAACAGCCGGGAGTCCTCTCTTCAAACGGCTGAAGGGTTGGATTGCGGACAATTATGAAGTAGTGCTCACCTTCGCACTCATCGGGATCTATTCGGCCCTGCTTCCGTCCGTAGGCTTCACCATCATGTCGGCGCTGTACATTTTTGCCCAGATTCTCATCCTGACACCCCAGGAAAGAAGAAGCTGGCTGCCCGCTCTCGCAGTTGGGTTCTTTTTCGCCGTGGTGATCGATTTCATTTTCGTGAAACTCATTGGAGTCCTTCTTCCGAAGGGCATCCTCGGATTCTGAAGGGAGGCAGAAGTATGGGTTCACCTTTATGGACAGGCTTTTCAAGCGTAGCTCTCGACCCTTTCATTCTGCTGCTGATCTTTGCCGGCGTAGCTGTGGGGATCATTTTCGGATCGATCCCGGGACTGACCGCAACAATGGCCGTGGTCATGTTCCTGCCCATGACCTACACCATGACCCCCATACAGGGTATTTCGACGCTTGTCGCACTGTACATCGGCGGTATCTCGGGAGGGCTCATTTCAGCGATCCTTCTGAACATTCCCGGAACCCCGTCTTCAGTGGCAACGTGCTTCGACGGAAGCCCCATGGCGAAAAAAGGAGAAGCCGGCAAAGCACTCGGTGCGGGAATCGTTTTTTCCTTTCTGGGGACGCTGCTGGGAGTCGGGGTACTCGTCGTTATCTCTCCACTGCTGGCCAGGATCGCCATTCAGTTCGGCGCATACGAGTACTGCGCTCTTTCAATCTTCTCCCTTTCAATGGTCATCGCCCTCAGCGGACGGGATCTGACCAAGGGGCTTATCAGTGCAGTCCTCGGGGCAATATGGGCCACTGTAGGGCTTGCCCCCATCGATTCCAAGGCACGGTACACCTTCGGTTTTATTGAGATGACCGCAGGTTTCAAGCTGCTTGTTTTCCTGATCGGCATTTTCGCGATCACGGAGGTGATCAAGTTTGCCGAAGAGGTCA
>JAAYJB010000342.1 GCA_012523155.1 Synergistaceae bacterium
CCCCCCGGAGTTTTCCTGCTTTTCCTGGTTCTTTTCGCTTCCTGGATCGCCATGGGCGGTTCTTTTTCACCGCTGTTCCTGCTGGTGGGGGCTATTCTCTGCCTTTTCATCAGTATTGTCACATGGAGACCCTTTTTCGGGCGGAGGATGTTCTTTTCCCCCGCAGGCCTTTTCAGGCGGGGGGGGTTCTTTCTCCTTTTCATTCCCTCCTTCCTTCTTGCCATGGTGAAGGCATCCCTGGAGGTGGCGTTCCAGGCCTTCAGTCCAGCCCTTGATATTTCCCCGGGCACCTTCGTGTACAGACCGTCCCTGAGGTCGAAGGGTTCCATAGTTGCCCTCGCAAACGCGGTGACCCTCACGCCGGGAACACTGACCGTGGATATGTCCCCTTTCGGGGAGCTTACCGTGCACGCCCTTGTGACACGGAACGGCGGCATTGAAAAGCTGAAAGAGGACATCGGGAAGCTCGAGAAGGGGATCGGGAGGTTCGCGGAATGATCCTGGCCGCACTCTGGGGCATGGTCATCTCGGGCATGGTGGGTTTTGTCCGGGTCATCAGGGGGCCGTCGCCCGCAGACCGCCTCGTGGCTGCAGATGCCCTTTCCGTTATTTTTACCATGGTGCTCGTGCTGCTCAGCCTCTACATCGAAACTCCGTTCCTGCTGGACGTGGCCCTCGCTTTCTCGGTCCTCTCCTTTGCGGACATGCTCCTGATGGCAAAATACTTCGAGCATGGGGAGCTCCACAAATGAGTCTCGCCGTTCTGCGGTTTACGGGAGGGCTCTGCATCGCGGCAGGAGTTTTCTTCAGTTTCGCGGCAGTGGTGGCAATACTGCGCTTTCCCGATGTCTACACAAGGCTTCACGGAAGTTCCAAGGCTCTTTCGGGCGGGGCGGTCCTCATACTGCTGGGTGCCCTTCCCTATACCGGAACAGCCGCCGGAGCAATGAAACTCGTTCTTATAGGGGCCTTTTTCCTGGTGTCAAACCCCATGGCCTCCCACGCCATCGCACGGGCTGCACGGAAAAGGGAAAAAGAGGAAAACGGGCAATGAACGTTTCCCTTCTTGCCGTCCTGTACCTTTTCATAGCCGTCACGGCACTGGTGGCAGTGCTTCTTGAGGATCTTCTCAGCGCCTTCATCACCCTGTCTTTCACCGGAGTGCTCATGGCCACTGTCTTTGCCCTTCTCAGGGCTCCTGACGTGGCGCTCACCCAGGCCATCATCAATTCGGGCCTGGTCACGTCCCTGCTGCTCGTGGCCTACAGCCAGACCCGGAAAACACCCCATCCCCCCGAAGTCTGCGATGAATGTCCGTCATGGCTCCAGGTGAAGGTCCCGGCGTTTGTATGCTCGGTCCTGGGCCTGCTTCTCTTTCGGGGACTGTATTCTCTCGCGGGGGAGAGGAGCCTGCCGGAAGCGTCGGCTCATTATCTCGCCCGGACCCTTGAGGAAACCGGGGCCCTGAACGTGGTAGGAGCCCTGCTCCTCGACTACAGGGCCTTCGATACCCTTGGCGAGACAACGGTGATCTTCGCGGCAGTCTCCGGTGTTTCCATTCTCCTCTCGGGAGGCAAACGGGTCCACTCAGGCCACGGCCTTTCCTACATCGTGAAGCGGGGAATGGCCCTTCTCACGCCCTTCATCCTGCTTTACGCCGCCAGCATCCTTTTCCTGGGTCACCTCACTCCCGGGGGAGGGTTCCAGGGCGGCAGCGTCTTTGCCACCGTGGCCATCCTCATGTGCGTGGTCTACGGAACGGGGTTCGAAGCGTCACGGATATCGTCGAAAAGCAAGGAGACACTGGAAGCCGGCGGAGCGATCCTGTTCGTCCTTGTGGGGCTTCTCGGCATCGCATGGGGGGCGGGGTTTCTCTCGAACCTTCCGGCACCCTTTTCCGCGGGAACTCCGGGCAGCCTGCTCAGCGCGGGAAGCATGCCGCTCCTCAACATCGCGGTGGGGCTGAAGGTCGGGGCGGGTCTTTCCTCCATATTCTACGCCATGATCAAAATTCTTGAGCTGGAGGACGAGTGATGTCCATAATGGGATTTGCCACAGCCGTATTTCTCTTCTGCCTCGGCCTTTTCACCGTCCTGACACGGCGCAGTGCATTCAAGACCGTGATCGGGCTCATGCTCATGGAGTCGGGAGTGCTTCTTCTGCTCGTATCATGGGCCTATATTCCGGGAGGAGGCCCTCCCATACTCCCCCTGCAGGGAACCGGGGTCGATCCCCTGCCTCATGCCCTTACCCTCACGGCGATCGTCATCGGGGCCTGCGATATTGCCCTTGCCTTTGCGTTCATCATGAAGCTGGAGCGTTTCGAGAAGTCGGTGGATGTTGACCGCTTCAGGCGGCTCAGGGGGTAGTGCCATGTGGGTGCTCTCGTCAATACTCGTTCCCATGACGGCGGCCTTTGTCCTCCAGGTACTGGACTACTTCGCACCGGAACGGATGGGACGGTGGATCGCCCTTTCCGCCGCGGCTGCGTGCGCCGCATCACTCGGGGCCGCCGCAGTCTCCTGGACGGGCATGGAGACGCTCAGGCTCGGCGGATGGAGTCCCGGACTCGGGATCATGCTCGCCGCCGACAGAATGTCCGCGATCTTCCTGGTCATATCAGCCGTCGGGGGAGCCGCCTCAGCACGGGTCGCCCTTTTTCCCTTCTCGAAGGAACAGAGACGTTTCAGTGGGCTTTTCTTCATTCTCTGGGCGTCCCTTAACGGGATCATCACGACGGGGGATCTTTTCAATCTCTACGTGTTCTTCGAGATACTGGCTGTCTGCGCCTACGTTCTTGCCGGGGCCGCCATGACCCGGGAGGCCCTTGAGGCGGGGTTCAAATACCTTGTCCTCGGAACAGTCGGTGCCCTCTTTCTCCTGTTGGGGATCGGCCTTCTGTACATGGGTACCGGTACGCTGAACCTCGCCGTACTCTCCAGGGCTGTAGGCGCCATGCCCCTCGGCGCGCGGAGCGCTGCGGCCGCGTGCATCGTCACAGGGCTTGGGCTGAAGATGGGCATGTTCCCGTTCCATTTCTGGCTTCCCGACGCCCATTCCTCCGCATCCACCGGCGTCAGCATGATCCTGTCCGGAGTGGTGGTAAAGGCCTCTTTCTATGCCCTTCTCAGGACCGTCTTCCTTCTCTTTCCCCCGGTGTCCGCCGGCTTCACCGTTCCGGACGCCCTTCTGATGCTCGGGGTGCTCTCCCTGATCACGGGCCACCTGTCGGCCCAGAGGCAGTTCGACGTGAAGCGCATGCTTGCATGGTCCACCGTTGCCCACATGGGATACCTGCTTATCGGGGCAGGGTGTGCCTCTCCCCTTGGCATTGCGGGAGCGCTGCTCCACGTGCTCAACCACGGAACGGGGAAAATGGGGCTCTTTCTCGGGGCGGGGGCCTATTCATCCATCGCCGGAAGCAGGGACTGGAGGACCTTCGGCGGCCTTGGCCGCCTCTTCCCCAGGGAAACGGCCGTCTACGCGCTTCTTGCGGGGTCCATAGCCGGGATACCTCCCCTCGCGGGCTTCTGGAGCAAATGGATGATCATTTGTGCGGCGGCGGAAAAAGGGGCATGGATCGCAGCCCTGGCCGTTGGAGCGGGAACGGTCCTCTCGTGCCTGTACTATGTGCCTTTCTTCTACAGCCTCTACGGGCCTTCGGAGG
>JAAYJB010000343.1 GCA_012523155.1 Synergistaceae bacterium
CCGGCCGTAGTAAGCGCCTTCATTGACGGAGTCCTTGCTGAGGAAATGTTTTCTTCAAGAGTTCTCTCTACTCCAGATTAATTTTCAGAAGACGGCTCGGACGACCTACTTCATGCCGCGCATCAGTTCCGACATTTTCTATATAGCTTCCAGCTGATTCAAGCTTCAAGAGGATACGATTCATACTTCTGGGACTGACGCCGTAAATTCGGGCCAAGTCTACAGGGGTTACTACGTCAATACGATATTGTTTCAGCACCTGGTCAAGCTTCTGAAGCGTAGCAAGACCGAGTCCTGATTTATGTGATATTTCCTGGAGTCGGCAGTTCTGTCTTTTTTGCGGGTTTGCACCTGTTGGGGTCAGGGGTCCGTGAACACTTTTGTCTCCAAACACTACATACAGGCTGTTCTCACCCGCGAGACTCGATTTCTCCCTGCCGTAGTCTGCATTGCTTTTTGCCTCAAACGCATTTTTCCCAATTCCGATGCCGATATGGACCCTGTTTACAGAGCCATCTGCAATAAGCTTTCCAAGAAGATCGAAGGATTTGAAATTATTTGTCTCATTCCGAATGATAGCTGTATTTGTAAAAATATAGTGCCGCCCACTAGTTGCTTCAATTACGGCTGCTCCTATCTTCTGTCCGAAAACATAAATGGATTCTGTTACCTGTTTGGTCCTGTAAAAACTTTCGAGTTCACTTTTTCCATAGATGGCATAATGGTCCACAACGTCCGTCTCCACAGAAATAACTGCGGCATTGCTTCCACTGTTCTCTGAAATCTGGTGACGCAGGCGGAGTTTTATAAGCTGATCTCTCACAGGTTCGGAAAAAAACATACGGCGATAGCATGGGAGATCTGATTCTTTCAGCCGGGCGTAGGATTCGCTGAGCCCGAGAATGGAGCAGCTGATTTTTCCTTTTTTGAAAAGATCCGTGTGGAAATCGCAAAGGTAGTCGATGTAGTTTTTTTCATTGTTTTTGCGCCTTCTTGGAACATACACCTGCAGCTGATCCGGAGAATACCCTATTTCCAGGTAAGCATCAAGAATGATGTTGTTCAGTGTTCCAAATCCGTCGAAACTCATTTTCGTGATGTCGTATCCTCTTGAACCTGCCAGGAGGATACTGCAGGAAAGGGTCATTACATTACAGCTCGTGTATTCCCACGGGACAAGAGGTTTCACGAGTCCGCTCACATAGGTGAATATGTCAAATCCGGTGAAGAGGACCCCTTCGAGTTCCCGCTGCCTCGACTCCAGAATTTCCACGGCCTCACAATAGTTTCGATACACCATGGGGATAAGGTCAATATAAGGTTCGTTTTTCTCAGCAACTTTCACAACGTGGCCCACGCTGTCAGCAGGACCAAGAACTCCTATGATCACTTCAAATCACCGCCTTTTCATCCCTGCTTTTCTGTTTGGGAATGCAACTCAATGGCTTTTTGATTCTATACCATAGGATGTAGTTCGTTCTCCCGGTTTCCTGATGCTCCCAGTATCAGATTTTTCTTCTAAATATATTAGAAACGCCCCGGGACTGCACCGGGACGTTTCCGTTTACATTTCTCCGTTATAAAGGACACATGCCACAAAATGTCCCTTGGCGACTTCTCTTAGTTCCGGATTTCTGCCTGTACACTTTTGCGTAGCGTAATCACACCTGGGGGCAAAACGGCAACCCGGCACAGGATCTATGGGATTTCCTACCTCCCCCTTGATTACTGTCGGTCTGGCATGTCTCTTTGAGAGGTTCGGCACCGGGATTGCAGCAAGAAGGGCTTTCGTGTAGGGGTGAACAGGATTCAGGAAGAGTTCCTCGGACGGAGCTTTCTCAACGCACTGGCCGAGGTACATGACAGCGATTTCGTCAGATATATGCTTGACTACGGAAAGGTCGTGGGTAATGAAAATGTAGGTAAGCCCCTTTTCTTCCTTCAGATCCATGAGGATATTGATAATCTGCGCCTGTATCGACACGTCCAGCGCTGAAACCGGTTCGTCACAGATTATGAATTTCGGATCAAGGACCAGTGCTCGGGCAATGCCTATCCTCTGCCGACGCCCTCCGTCAAGCTCATGAGGATAGGATTCCCTCAGTCGCGGGGCTAGTCCGACTATTCTCATCATTCTGTCTACTCTTTCGTCGATCTCGTTTTTGCTGCTGCAGAGACGGTTGACTTTCAAAGGATCGGAGATGATCTGGGCAAGGCTCATGCGGGGATCAATGCTTGAATAGGGATCCTGGAATATCATCTGCATTTTCAGGCGGGCTTTTCGAAGCCTTCCCTCGTTCATCGAGACAATATCCTCTCCCTGAAGAAATACTTCTCCGCCGGTAGGTTCAGTAAGGCGCATTATTGTTTTCCCCAGCGTGGATTTTCCACAGCCTGACTCGCCCACAACACCGAGGGTTCGGCCTTCGTCAATCGTGAAGGAAACATCGTCCACCGCGTGAAGAAGTCCCTTTTTAGTCCTGAAATATTTTTTCAGGTTATTTACGACCAGTATGGGTTCTTTCCTCTCACTCATCAATGCCCCTCCCCTTACCGCTTCCATAGAGATGACAAGCTACTTTGTGGGTTCCTTCCACTGTAAATTCAGGCTGAACATTTCGGCAGATATCCATGCAGCGCGGACATCTGGGATTGAACTTGCAGCCTTTTGGAAGATCCGTGGGGTCAGGCATGAGCCCTTCAATAGGGTGCAGGCGGTCAGTTTTCTTTTCAAGATCCGGCAGGGAGCCAAATAAGCCCGCGGTGTAGGGGTGCTGCATTTTTCCTGAGTAGATATCCTCTACGGAACCAATTTCAATTATCTCTCCGGCATACATGATGGCAACATTGTCACACATCTGGGCTACAATGCCGAGATCATGGGTGATGAGGATCATGGCGGTACCGAGCTTCTCGCGAAGTTCGTCGATCATAGCGAGCACCTGAGCTTGGATAGTAACATCCAGTGCGGTTGTAGGCTCATCGGCAATGATGAGCACCGGTTCGCAGACAAGGGCGATTGCTATCACAACGCGCTGCTTCATTCCTCCGCTCAACTGGTGGGGGAAATCATACTTTCGCTCCTTTTGAATACCAACCAGTTCCAGAGTTCTGTCGACCTGTTCCTCAATCCGTTCGGGTGAAAGATCTTCTTTGTTGTGAAACTTGAGCGCCTCAGCGATCTGGTCTCCGACTTTCATGATCGGATTCAGTGCAGACATGGGATCCTGGAAAATTATTGCGATCTTCTCTCCACGTATGCCATGTCGCATAAGATTCTCGGGGACATCAAGAAGATTATATCCTTCGAATTCTATGATGCCGTTTACAATCCTCGCGGTGCGGTCGGGCAGGACGCGCATGATCGCATAGGCAGTAGTCGTCTTTCCTGCTCCTGTCTCCCCCACCAGGCCCAGGGTCTCCCCCTTTTTTAGGCAGAAGCTGACCCCATTGACTGCATACACGGTTTCTCTTCGTGCTTTGTAAACAACATGGAGGTTCTCGACTTTCAACAACGTATTATTCAATGTGTCCATCAGTCTTTCCTCCCTCAATCCCTGAGTCTCGGGTCGAGAGCGTCCCGCAGACCGTCTCCCACCAGGTTGAATGAGAGAGCCGTCAACAGAATTGCAATCCCCGGGAAGATTATCAGGTGAGGTGCAGTTATTATGAACTCCCGTGCCTCGCTCAACAGAGCTCCCCATTCGGGTGTGGGAGGGCTAACACCGAGACCGATGTAGGACATGCTTGAGACCTGCAGAGTGATGGCAGAAAGGTTAATAGTCATGCTGACAATCATGGCACCGAGAGAATTCGGTATTACGTGCCGGAAAATCAGGTGATAATCCCTGCTGCCGTAAGATCGTGCGGCATCGATGTATTCCTGCCCGACAAGGGAAAGCATTATCGACCGGGCAGTTCGTACGCTTGCAGGAATTCTCGCTATAAGCATCGCAATCACCAGGTTGAAAAGAGATCCCCCCAAAGCCGCAACAACCGCCAGTGCGAGCAATTGCCCCGGAATTGCCTGGAACACGTCGAGGACACGCATCAGAATGTTATCGAACCACCTGCTGTAGAACGCGGCACACGCTCCGAGGATAATACCGATAACCTCAGCGATGAAAGTCGCAGGAAAGGCAATCATCATTGTGTACTTTGTTCCGTGAAGTACCCTCGTGAAGATATCCCGTCCGTAAGCATCGGTGCCGAACCAGTGTTCCGCGCTTGGCCCCTGGAGGCGCATGCGTATGTTTTGTTTTACTCCATTCTCAAAGGGAGAGATAAATTCGCCAAAAATGATGATGAAAATAAGAAGAAGAACCACTGCCAGACCAATCAGGGACACCTTGTTCTGGCTGAATCGATATATTGTCTCCTGGAGCGGCGACATACTCCGAAGGGGTTTTTTGTTCATAACCATGGTTATTTCGCCCCCTTTGCCGTGTAACGGGCTTTTATCCTCGGATCGACAAAGGCATACAGAATGTCCACCGCAAGCAGGATAAGAGCAAAAATCATAGCCAAAAAGACCGTCCCGCCGGTCACTGCAGGTATGTCCTTGCGCTTGACAGAGTTGATTATGAAGCTGCCCAGACCGTTGCATCCGAATACGTTCTCGGTGACCACTGCTCCCCCGAGAAGACCTCCCATATATACACCGATCGTATTTATTACAGGCAGGCAGGCGTTCAGAAAGGCGTGTTTCCAAATGACATACCTCTCCGGTACTCCTTTTGAACGGGCAGTACGAACAAAATCCTGACGGACCGCCTCGAGCATGTATCCTCTCGTGCTTCTGAGGATACGGGCGGAATAGGGCAGGCCAAGAGTCATCATTGGAAGAATATAATGTTTCCAGCTTCCGGTGCCGCTTGAAGGAAGCCAGCCGAGTTTCAGCGCAAAGAGAATAGCCAGCATCATTCCCAGCCAGAACACGGGTACAGCCGCAAGGACCATCGCAGTCAGGCGTGAAACATAGTCCAGCTTTGAATATTGCTTTACAGCCGATATTACACCAAGGGAAACACCGATGGTGCTGGCAAACGCTATGCTCGATACAGCTATGATAAGAGTAATCGGGACCCGTGCCTTAAGTGTGTCAAGAACAGGCCTGGATGTCAGCCAGGAGGTGCCGAAATCAAAACGGGTGAACAACTGGAGAATATAATTGAAAAACCGGGAGACAAATGGTTTATCCAGCCCGAACTTTTCGTTGAAAGCCTCGAATTGTTCCAGTGTTGCACCATCTCCGAGCATCATTTTTGCGGGATCACCAGGAGTCATCTCCAGAATGGTGAAGACAACCAGCGTCACGCCAATAATGATGGGTACAAGTGTGATCAACCGTCGAATGATGTATTTGATCATTGTGTTTTCGCTCCATCGTATTTCTGGAAATAGCGCATGGCCACATATTTCAGCCTGACGGCCATGCGCCTCCTGAAAAATTTTGTTCTCTCACGAAATTTCTATGTACTATCTGCTATTTCCAGTGAAACTTGTAGATATAGTAATAGTTCGTGTTGATCTCTTTGCATACCAGATCTTTGTTGTAGGCATAGGGTATCGCCTTGTGGAATGTCGGTATGGTGTACATGTTGTCTTGAAGGATACGAGCCAGTTCGAGATAGGCGGCTTTTCGTTTCTCACGGTTCATTTCCGTCAGGACTTTCTGATATGCATCATCAAGCTCACGATCCTTGAGCCCAAGCTCAGTTCGCTCCCCTGCTTTTTTGGCCTCATCGCCCAAATACTTGAAATAAATATAGCCGTACGTAGCTTCCGGTGTGAAATTCGTTCCGGTGTTGGAAATGTCATAATCCTGGTCATACCTTCGTGCACGGCAGGAAGCCGAATCAGCCACTTCTATATCCACTTTGACTCCGATATCTGCAAGATTTGCCTGGAACACTGTGGACATTTTCTCCCAGTAGCTTCCACTGATGCACAGTATCTTGCCCGCATCAAAGCCGTTCGGATAGCCTGCTTCCGCAAGGAGGGCCTTCGCTTTTTCAGGATTGTACTGATAGGTTTGAATTCCAGCTGCTTCCAGTTCCTCCACAGTGAAGCCACCAAATACTGAGGAGGGGTTGAACAGAGAATAAGCCGGCTGGGCAATGCCATCATAGGCAGCAATTACCATCATCTCACGGTCAATTGCGTACGAGAAGGCCTGTCGAACACGTTTATCCGATAGTACGTCTCCCCGAATCGAGTTGATGTGGAAGAAACTTGTGTGGTTGGTGGGAGAGAGGAAGGTATTATAATCGCTGTTTGACTTGAATCTCGACCAGGCAGCGGTCGGAACTACAATAAGATCCAGTTCGCCGGATTCAAAAGCTACGGTTATGGTGTTGTTGTCTGTGAGAATTTTGTAATTGACTTTTTTTATCTCAGCGGGGCCGGAATAATAATCCTCGAAGGCTTTCAACTCAATCTCCGTGTCCGGGTTGTAGGTTGTGATCACATAAGGGCCGCACCCACATGGAATCCACTCGACGCCAAATTTTTCACCTGCCGCAAGGACTTCTTCTTTACAAAGGATATTGACCCAGATGGATATATTGTTCAAGAGGGTAGGATTCGGCCCATTTGACACGATCTGAAAAGTCAGGTCATCAATTACCTTGACGCTCTTGTAGCCGGGCACCTTGGGACGAATCATTTTATACGGACCGGACTTAAGAGCATAGTCGATTGACCAGGCTGCATCCTCTGCGGTGAGCTTCTTCCCGTTGTGAAACTTGACTCCGTCGCGCAGGTGTACAGTATACGTGACATTGTCATCAGCCAGTTCATAACTTTCTGCAAGACGGGGTTCCAGTTCGCCCGTATCGTTCTGGAAGAACAGGACATCATATATCTGGCAATACAGCTGGGTACATATTATTGAACTTACATTAAAGGGGTTAAGGGTTTCGATAACCTGATTTAAAGACAGGTTGATGTCATCACGGGTTGATGCCGCAGTGCCAACTCCGTTGAAGGAGAGGAGAACAATCAGTGCAAGCGCTGCTATAGAAATGATCGTACGCTTTCTCTTCATCTTGATTCCTCCTATTTTCTGTTTTTTTTACTCCTCCGTTGGTGCTGTATTTCTTCCGGAGGTACCATCGGCTAATTATTGAACAAATTTTGCGTTTTGATAGGAAATGATTAGGAAAAAATTTTTTGGTATATCAACTCCTCCCGATTTGTTGAATTCCTTTTCTTTACGTTTCTTTCCAATCCCTCGCTTCACAAGATACAAACTTATTGTCTTTCATCGAAAGGGTTACAAAGAAGCCTGCATGTGACAGCGCTCAGGGCCTTGACAGCTTTCGGCAGGGCATCGGTATCGTCAAAATCATATCTCTTATTGTGCCCGACGGCCGCCGTCTTGGTGAGGATCCGCAGCATGGAGGCCTGGCCTCCCTGGTCCTGCACACGCTTCATCATGTACGAGAAGTCCTCGCTTCCGTCAGCCTCCCGGCGAAGCTTTGAATGGACCCGGATCGTCTTCAGGTCTTTTTCGCATACGTCCCGGATGAGCTCCATGAGGGCCTGGTCGCTTTCAAGCAGAAAGGCCTCACCCATTTTCTTCACCTCGTACGTGCAGTCGTGCATTTCCGCAGCGGTCCTGAAGATACGCCGGGCCCACTGCTCCATGTAGATGTTCCCTTCGCTGGTCTTGCCCCGGACTTCCATTTCCATACGGGCATATTCGGGGATCACGTTGCGGCCGGACCCCGCGTGAAGGGTCCCCACGTTGACCCGGGTGTCGGACTTGCTGTTCCGGGGGATGGCAAGCAGGTTCTGGACGGCTGTGACGGCCGCCGCGAGGGCATTTCGTCCATCCTGGGGATGGCTTCCGGCGTGGGCGGATTTGCCGTAATAGAAGACGTCCATCTTGGACGTGGCCAGTGAACCACCGGAACCTGCCGTAACATCGGAGACATTATCCTCTTCGCTCTCCCTTCCGGAGATGTGGCAGGCGAGGACGTAGTCCACTCCGTCGAGGTGCCCCTTGTCAACGATGCTCTTTGCTCCCCTTACTCCCTCTTCCGCAGGCTGGAAGATGATCCTGACGGTACCCCGGAGGTCGTCTTTCACGGCCATGAGCACCTCGGCAACTCCAAGACCTATGGAGGCATGGCCGTCGTGGCCGCAGGCGTGCATCATTCCGGGGTTGACCGAGCTGAAGCCTTCACGGAAGGGACGGTGTTCGGAAGAGACATCCTCCACCACGCCCAGCGCGTCGATGTCGAACCGGAGGGCGACTGTGGGGCCTTCTCCGCAGCGGAGGATGCCCATGACTCCCGTGAAGCCTCCCTTTACGTTCTCAAGAAATTCAGGATCGGCACCCTGTTCTTTCGCCCGGATATAGTTCTTCTCCAGTTCTTCGTCAGACGGCAGGCCCATGCGTGATTCACCGAGGCATACGTCGGGGCCGGTGAGAACTTCATAGCCCATGCCGGTGAGGCGCCGTGCGATGAGGGACGATGTCCTCATTTCAAACCATCCGCTTTCGGCGTACTTGTGAAAATCCCTGCGTGCGGCTACAAGCTTGTCTGTTAATCTGTCGGCAAGTTCATTGATCTTTGCGTACATCTTCATCCCTCCGGTGCTGATTGTCATTCAAAACTCCACCGAAAATCGGTCTGTTTTTAATCCTTTCAGATTTCCACCTCAAACACGCCTTCTTTTTTCACCAGTTTTGTACCATAAGGGGCGCTTAGTTTTTCCAGCGTTTCAAATATCGCCTGACTTTCGGTTTCATCCGCGAATCTCGGCCAGGTAGAAAAATATTGCGGGAGTTTTTGACCAAGGGATATGGGTTTGAGAATAAGTTTAGCGAGCCGATCTCCCTCCATACGGAACCATGGGAGTACTGTCTGAAAATTCGACACATCATTGTGAAGAGGAACAGATGCCTTTTCGCTTCTCGCCTGAAATGCAGAAGCAGTCCGCGTGTCGAGAGGAAGCCTGTTTTTTTCCATATAATCCGGAGGAAGCTTTTCTACGAAAGCGTTCTGGAAAATAAAGTTTCCAAGGGAATAAAAAATAGGTCTCTGTTTGTACATTTCTATTCCCTTAAGCTGATGTGTTCCTCCCCCTACTACCGCGCAGGCCCCGGCATCAATACAATTCCGTGCAAATTCCTCGTAAAAATAGTCAGGTTCGTCGTTTGTGACCCCTTTTATCTCGTGAGAATGAACTGCCACTACAACATAATCGACAGATAGGAGAGCGTCACGGATAGTTTCAATAGTCCTTTCCACATCAGCCTTGTTTGCCTGTGTCATCCGGCCGGGGACTTTACCTACTGTAAAACGGGAATTCCCGAAATCGAAGGTTCCCTCCGGTTCTTTAAGTGTATATCCCTGTATTTTTGAAATATCTGAACGGTTATTGATCCTGGTATCAGAAGCAATTTCTTTCAGTGCTTTCATCTGTTTTGCGGTCACAGTGTAGGTGGTGGAAAAACGTAAAGGATTCAGTCCGGGACGTCCGGGTTGACTCTGAGACTGGATCCCGGCCTGAGCAGCCGGTTCAAATGATGAACATATTGATATAACGCCGATCCTTCCGGAGGGAAGGTCTACCATTGCAGGTTTTGAAGCCTCGTAAAGATTTTCTCCTGCCCCACAGTGGGATACTCCGGCAGCTTCCAGATTTCTCTTGGTCATCAACAAACCATCATAGGAATAATCCATTGTGTGGTTGTTCGCCCAGCAGTAGATATTGAAGCCGAATTTCTTCAGATCCTCGATGACGCTCTGACGGGAAGTCAGCCAGGTACCTCCTGAAAAAGCGGATGGGAAGCAATTCCCGTCGGTAAGAGTCGTTTCCAGATTGGTTATCCTCGCCTCAGCTGAAAGAATATAATCCCGAATCTCTTTGAATTCAGGATAGTCCGGGAGATGCTTAAGGATAAGAGAGTCCCCTGTTGCCGTAAAGGTCATGCTTTTTTCCATTTTATCCCCTCTCTTTGGCATATTATAATAGAATAGAAAATGTGGAACATCCTACTAAAATCAGAAATTTCGTCCTAAAAATCGGTAAAAACAACACCTTAATTGCCGAAACATATGGATTCTAACCATTTTTTGCGGGGGATTGAATTCCGGGAAAACTCCAGACAGCTCAAAACAAAAGGAGAATACCGGATTCCCCTTGGAACTTCCAGCAGTCCAACGGAATGAATATTGGAAATAAATATTCTCAGCTGAGGTTAATTTAAGATATTTCATCTCTTGCCAGCCGTAAAGTGTCCTGAATAACGTCCTGAAATATTTTTGCTTTTCTGTGGAAGAAGAATATTCGATGAGGCAG
>JAAYJB010000344.1 GCA_012523155.1 Synergistaceae bacterium
ATTGACCAATATTAACCAATATGATTATAACGGCATTTTTTGTATGTACAACAGGTGACAGTTTTTTTAATGGCTTGTTTTTGCCTTTTATCTTTTTTATTTTTCGTTATTCATCGTTTTTTACCTGTTTTTATTTACTGTATAATTCTCTTCCCGGGATTTCCGTTCAAGAGGAGAGAAAAATCAAAACGAAAAGATGTATAATGTGAACGGTTATGCGCTTATTCCAGACTCGTAGACCACCGCCGCAAGGGCTGGAAGGGGAGGTTGCTCATGAAAAAAATGATCCTGATTTTTTGTGCGCTGTTGTTGCTTTTGGGGACCGGAATCTCGGAAGGGGCACCCGCTGACGAATTTTCCGTTCTCTCCTTTTCTCCTTCCGGGGTCGTCAAGGGGCGAACTCCCGTGAAGATTACCTTTTCCCAGCCGGTTGTTTCGCGGGAGGCCGTCGGAAAGCAGGTAGCGGCGGCAAAATATCCGGTCACATTCAGCCCTGCAATACGCGGAGACGGGAAATGGACCGATTCAAAGACGTTTGTCCTCACTCCACTCGCCAACCTGCCGCAGGCAACACTCTTCAGGACAACGATCAAAGATGACATCAGAGATCTCAAAGGCAGGCGCCTTGTGGGCAAGCAGGTGTACGAATTCTCCACGGAGGCACTCAAGCTTCTTGCCATCCAGCAGAGCGACTACACTGAAAATGGGAGCGTCATCCTAGATCTTTCCTTCAATCTCCCGGTTTCTCCGTTCAGGCTCAGGGGGTTCCTCTGGCTTCAGAACGAGAAAAAACAGGGAGTTGCGTACTCCCTTCAGGGAAATGCCCCGTCCTCGAGGATACAAATTGCTGCAGGCCCCTATTACGACAATAAAATTGGAGTCGTCCTCGCTGAAGGTCTGACCAGCGATGCAGGGCCCCTGGGGATCGAGAAGGAGATACGCCGGGAGATCCCGGTGACCAGGAAAATGGAGATCAGGGGTGCATATGCATCGAGCAACTACCCTGATCCGAGCGGTATCAACATAACCACGTCGATCGGACCGGATATGGCGTCTGCGGCAAAGTTCATCGAGCTTTCCCCCAAAATGCCCTTTACGGTGGAACCGGGATACAATGGTTTTTCTATCACCGGGGACTTCAAACCGAGACAGCGTGTGGAAGTGACCATCAGGAAGGGATTTCCTTCAAGAGACGGCGCGAAGCTGGAGAAAGACTATTCAAAAGCGGTCATTTTTCCGGATATGTACCCCACTCTTTTGTTCCCTACCGCAGGGACATTCCTCTCCCCTGCCGGGGACCTGAAAATCCCCATCGAGACGGTGAATATTGAAGAAGTGAACCTGAGCCTCTGGAGGGTTTATGAGAACAATATTCCCCTGGCGATGACCCTTTCAGGCTATACAATTCCAAGGGACCTGGCGAGAAGGGTCGCCTCCAGGACCGCCCGGCCGGAAGGAGCGCTGAATTCTCCAGTCAGGCGTGCCATTGATCTCAGGGAGCTTGCGGGTGCAACGAAGGGAGTTTTCCTTCTCACCGCTTCTGATGCGTCCGGTGAATACTGGGGGGAATCGGAACAGCTTGTGGCGGTCACGGACCTTGGAATTGCAGCGCGCGTCGCCCCG
>JAAYJB010000345.1 GCA_012523155.1 Synergistaceae bacterium
GTCGGCGGGAAAAACGCACTCCGGATCGGTCCGTCGATCGTAGCCCGCGAACCCCTGCCCGAAGGCTCCGAGCCTCTTGACGCCATGAGGTCGGCTATCGTCGCGTCCCTGGGGGAAGCCCGGCAGAAACACCAGGGCGCAAAATACCTCCACTGATTTTTTGATGTAGAATAACAGGGGTTCATTCGCTTTTCCGGATTCCCGTTCTCCGGAAAAAGGTTTCGTGTTCCCGGCGGCAGGGACACCGGATCACCAGGAAAAGGGGAGGCATTCTCCATGACGATATCCCTCTACAGGCGGTACAGGCCCCGCACATTCGACGAAGTGGCAGGGCAGGATATGGCTGTGGACGTCCTGAAAAAGGCGCTCCAGAGACAGCAGGTGGGTCATGCGTACCTCTTCTCCGGGCCCAGGGGATGCGGAAAAACATCCCTGGCCAGGCTCCTCGCCAAGGCACTCAACTGTACGGCCCTGAAGGACGGATACGAACCGTGCGGCGAATGCGCCGGCTGCACCTCCATCACTTCAGGGGAAAGCCTCGACGTTGTCGAGATAGACGGTGCCTCCAACAACGGGGTCGAAGAGATCAGGGAACTGAAGGCCCATGTTTCCCTCTCCCCGTTTTCCTCGAAGTGGAAGGTATACATAATCGACGAAGTCCACATGCTCTCTATTTCCGCATTCAACGCCCTGCTGAAGACTCTCGAGGAACCACCGTCCTTCGTCGCGTTCATCCTCGCTACCACGGAACCCTCCAAGGTCCCTGCAACCATACGTTCCAGGTGCCAGCATATACCCTTCAGGAGGATAAGCGTCCCGGATATCCGTGCCAGGCTGATAGAAGTCGCGGAAAAGGAAAAGGTGAAATGGGAGGAAGAGGCCGTAAGGGAAATAGCAAGGCAGTCCGACGGAGCCCTGCGCGATGCGCTCTCCATGATGGAGCAGGCACTTTCCCTCGGAAGCGGAGAACTGACAGCATCTGCAGTTGAGCATCTTCTGGGCGGCGGAACAATGACGGACCTCGAACAGTGGGTTTCCTCCCTGAAGGAAGGCTCGTCGTCACCGTTCCTCCGGCTAGAGGAAATGTTCTTGAAGGGAGCCTCGGCCCAGAGGGTCGTCGAGGGGGTATTCCTCCTCTTCAGGAACCTTTGGGTCCTGAAAAAGTGGGGCCGGGAGGCTCTTGCGTCCCTCTCACTCTCGGAAAACGAGACCGCCTTCCTCACCAATGAGGAACCGAGATGGAGTACCGGAGAACTGTCGGGAATGATGGCCTACTGTTCCCGCATCATCCCCCAGGTTCGCATGGGACTCCGTTCCGATGTACTCTCAGGTCTCCTCTCCGCAAAGGCCATTGAACTTCTTGCAGACGGAGCACCCCTGCCTGCAGAAACCTCAGCCGTTTCAGGGCCTCGGGCCGGGCACCCCGCGGTTGTAAAAGAAGAGCGGAAACCCGTGGAAAGGAAACCTGCCGGGAAACGGCGCTTTTCACCTCCCGCCGCTCCCTCTCCTGCAGCTCCGGATCCTGTCCCGGCTGCGGTTCCTGAGAGCGCTGACGGGGAACCCCGGGAAGAGATGCCCCTTGCTCCTGAAAACTGGCCCGGGTTCGAAAAACTGCTCTTCCGAAAGGATCTGCTTTTGTACTGCGCACTTGCCGGCACTGAAATTGCAATAGAAGACCGCAGGATAACCGTATCCTTCCCCGATAATGAGCCGTACTGCTTTGAAGTACTCTCCACGGAAAGGAATGCCTACTCCCTCCTGACGAGGGCGGAGGAGTACTTCGGAAAGGACGTGTCCGTCGTCCTCCAAAGGGGCGGCGAAATTCGACCGTGTTCGGCCGGCGGATGCGGTACGGATACTGATGAGGAGCAGTGGCAGACGGAAAAACCAAATATTCCCCTATTCCGGGTTCCCGAAGAGAAAGGCGGGGAAGAATCCCCGCCGCCTGACGGTGAAGGCGGAACGGTACCGCAGAGGGCTTCTGAAATCCGCCCGGCACCTTCCCCTGAAGATGATGGGGAGGATGGAGCTATTCCCTTCCGTGGACTTGTGGAAGAAGTCCTGAAATGGGGCGGCGGAGAAGTCGTCCTCGTCAAGCGTGAACAGCACGAGGAGGAAATTCTTCCCGAAGACCTCGCCCCGGGGGAACAATAACGCCCGGAATCGCATACGCACACCGGTCACAGAATACAACCCAAGGAGTTTCGATAATGGCCCGACAATTCGTCCATCTTCATGTCCATACAGAATACAGCCTTCTCGACGGCGCCATACGGTGCGGTGAACTTGCAGCCCGTGCCGTGGAATATGGAATGCCCGCTGTGGCAATGACCGATCATGGTGCCATGTACGGGGCCGTGGAATTTTACGATAAATGCACATCTGCGGGAGTGAAACCCATCATCGGCTGCGAGGCCTACGTCGATCCCGAAGGACACACATCCAGGGATAAAAGGAACAGGAATTATCATCTTCTTCTTCTCGCCGAAAACGATGAAGGATACCACAACCTTGTGAAGCTCACTTCCATCGCCAATACAGACGGATTCTACGGCAAGCCGAGAATAGACCACACCCTTCTGGCAAAGTACAAGTCCGGGCTCATTGCCTCGTCCGCCTGCCTTGCAGGGGAGATCCCCACGCTCATACTCCAGGGAAGGGAAAAAGAGGCCCTTGAGCGGGCCATGCTCTACCGGGACATCATGGGCAGGGAGAACTTTTTCCTCGAGGTAATGTACAACTCAATCCCCGAACAGGCAGTGGTGAACAGGGCCTTAGTCAAAATGGCAAGGGAACATGATTTTCCCCTCATCGCGACCAACGACGCCCATTACCTTTCCAGGGAAGACTACGAATGGCACGATATCCTGCTCTGTGTCCAGACACGAAGCAGTCTTGAGGACGAAAACCGCATGTCCTTCTCCTCCAACGATTTCTACTTCCGGTCGCCCGAGGAAATGGAGGCCCTCTTCGGGGCCGAGCTCCCCGATGCTCTAGACAACACGGTGGCCATCGCAGAAAGGTGTAATGTGCGCCTTCCCCTCGGCGACAGGGACTACAAGCTCCCCAACCTGCAGCTTCCCGAGGGAGAGACACTTGAGAGCAACCTTGAGAAAGACGCCAGGCAGGGACTGAAAGAGCGGCTCGGCGGAGAAGTTCCCGATCAATACGCCCAGCGGCTCGAGTACGAGCTCGGAGTCATCAACTCCATGGGTTTTGCCGGATACTTCCTCATCGTGGCGGGCATCATCAAGGCTGCGAAGAAGCGGGGCATACCAATCGGGCCAGGAAGGGGATCCGCCGCCGGGTCTGTTGTGGCGTGGAGCCTCAGGATCACCGAACTGGACCCCATCCGGTACAACCTCCTCTTCGAGCGGTTCCTCAACCCGGAGCGGATCAGTATGCCCGATATCGACACGGACGTATCCGACAAGGGACGGGATGACCTTCTTCACTATATCTCCGAGCATTACGGCTCCGACAGGGTATCCCAGATCGTTACCTTCGGAAGGATGAAAAGCCGGGCCGCCGTCACCGACGTGGGTCGCGTTCTCGGCATGCCTGTCCGGGATGTGATCGCCATAACCCGCCAGATCCCCTTCGGGGTGAATTCCATAGCAGACGCCCTTGAACAGTCCCCCGAACTGGCTGCCATGAAAAAAGCCGATAAAATGACTGAACGGGTCCTCGATATGGCCGCGAAAATCGAGGGGCTGGCACGGCACTGCTCCCAGCATGCCGCCGGAGTGGTCATCACCCCCATGCCCGTTACCGATATCGTCCCGGTCAGGAGGATCGGCGACGGGCAGATCGTTACCCAGTATCCCATGGAGCCCATAGAAAAGCTCGGGCTCGTGAAAATGGACTTTCTCGGTCTCCGGACCCTCTCCGTCATCGAGGAGGCCCTGAAGAACATCGGCCTCGGCGGAAAAGAAATACCGGACATGGAGAAAATCCCCCTTAATGATCCCAAAACCTACGAGATCCTTCAGAACGCAGACACCCTAGGGGTCTTCCAGCTCGAATCATCGGGAATGAGACAGCTTCTCAAAAAACTTCAGGTCGACTGCTTCGAGGACGTGATCGCGGTCCTTGCCATGTACCGTCCCGGCCCCCTGGGCAGCGGAATGGTTGACCAGTACATTCAGTGCAAGCACGGCAGGGCGAAGGTGGAATACCTCCACCCGCTCCTGGAGGATGTGCTCCGAGAGACATACGGGGTCGTACTCTACCAGGAGCAGGTCATGCAGTGCGCTGCCATCCTTGCGGGATACTCCCTCGGAGAAGCCGACCTGCTCAGGCGGGCCATGGGAAAGAAGAAGGCGGACGTGATGGAGCAGCAGCGTGCGAAGTTCGTCTCCGGGGCAAAGGAACGGGGTATCGATGAAAAGAAGGCCGAGGAGATCTTCGACATCATCCAGGAGTTCGCGGGATACGGTTTCAACAAATCCCACAGTGCCGCCTATGCCCTCATTACGTACCAGACTGCCTGGCTCAAGGCCAATTACAGGCCCGAGTTCATGGCCGCCTACCTCTCCAGCCAGATAGGGGCGAAAAAAGAGGTCCTTGCGGAGTACGTGCGGGAGGTCAGGACATCGGGGATCAAGGTCCTTCCCCCCGAAGTGAACACTTCCATGGCCAACTTCACCCCCATCGCGGACGTGGTCCGTTTCGGGCTAGGTGCCGTGTCAAAATCGGGCCATACAGCAGTTGAAGCTATCCTTGCGGCAAGGGACAGCGGAGGTCCTTTCTCCTCCCTATGGGATTTCCTTTGCCGGGTCGATCTGAGGGTGGTCAACAAGTCCGTGGTGGAAAATCTCATACGGGCCGGTGCCTTCGACAGTATCTGCAGTAACAGGCGGCAACTGCTCGAAGGGTTGCCCGATCTCGTCTCGGCCGCTTCGAAGAAATGCACCGACGGCAATCAATGTTCCCTGTTCGAACTACTCCCCGAACAGGAAGAAGATACAGGGCCGGATCTTCCGGACGTAGAGGATTTTTCCCTCTACGAACGGCTCGAACTCGAGAAGGAGGCCACCGGGATCTACATATCCGGACATCCCTTCGAGCAGCACGAGGGAAAGGTCAGGTCCCTCAGCAACTGCAGGATCTGCGACCTGAAAAAGTGGAGGAGCAGGCGCGTTCCCCCCTTCGTGGGCGGAATGATCCTCTCCGTGAAGGAAAAAATGACGAAAAACGGAGATCCCATGGGGCTTATAGAGATCGAGGACGGAGAGGCCAGGGTCGAGGCCGTTTGTTTCCCCAGGATATGGGCTTCCCTCAGGGGTAGGCTTTCCCCCGGGCAGATATGCTTCATCCAGGGGTTTCCGGAGGAGCGCGGCGAGGTCAGCGTCATAGCAAAATCAGTCCTCTCCCTCGGAGAGATGGAGGAAAGGGGAACCCCGCCCTTTGTCCGAGTATCTGTCTTCGCCCACTGCCTCAAGGAAGTCAGGATGAAGGAATTCTTCAGGGCACTGAAGGCATTCCCGGGAAAATCTCCGGTTCTTTTCGAGTTGAAAAATGATGCCGATTCAGTGGTCATGCTTCTCCAGGATATAAAAATAGATCCGGGGGCTCCTGTAAGCAGCGCACTCGCCGAAGTCCTGCCGGGCGAAATGTTCCAGATAGGGTAAAATTTGTGGCAGGGCGAAAGAGGGCCTTCCCGAAAAAGCGGGGGAGAAAGGGGAGCGGAAAATGATGAAAGTAAAAATAGTCTGCACAATAGGGCCCGCGTGCTCAAAATATGAGATGCTGGTCGAAATGGCGAAAGCAGGCATGAACGTTGCACGGTTCAACTTCAGTCACGGTGCTTATGAAGGTCACCTGGAAATGCTGAAGCTTGTACGGCGGGTTGAAAAGGACTTGAAAGTCCCCATCGCCTGTCTCCTCGATACCAAGGGGCCGGAGATCAGGACAGGACGGGTTGAAGGCGGTACCGTCAGCCTTGAACAGGGCTCCATTCTCACACTGACTACTGTTCCCCTGGACGGGACCGCGTCCCGTGTTTTCGTGAACTACGAAGCCCTTCCCCGGGAAGTTGTCCCCGGCCAGGAGATTTTCATCGATGACGGCACGCTCCACCTCAGGGTGGAGGAAGTCTCGGGAACCGATGTGGCCTGCAGGGTCATCGTAGGGGGGCTCCTCAGCGACACCAAAGGCGTCAACATCCCCGGGGCGGAGATTTCTCTTCCCGCCCTTTCAGAAAAGGACATTGAAGACATACGGTGGGGAATAGACAACCAGATGGAGTATATTGCCGTCTCTTTTGTGAAAAACAGGGGAGACATCATGGATGTCCGGAGGATAATGGAACAGTCCGGAGGCTCTATGAAAGTCATCGCGAAGATAGAAACACGGCAGGCAGTCCAGAACATCGAGGAGATCACGGATGTTGTGGACGGCGTCATGATCGCCAGGGGCGACCTGGGCGTAGAGATCCCCACCGAGGAAGTTCCCCTTCAGCAGAAGCGGATAATCGACATCTGCAGGGTAAAGGGCAAGGCGGTCATCGTAGCCACGCAGATGCTCGATTCCATGATACGCAACCCCCGTCCCACGAGGGCCGAGGCAAGCGACGTGGCGAACGCTGTCCTTGACGGTGCCGATGCGGTCATGCTCTCCGGCGAGACCGCCAAGGGCGCATATCCTCTCAGGTCGGTCCAGACCATGAAGCAGATCGTCACAAGGGCGGAATCGGAGATAGAACTCTGGGAACGTCCTCTTCACAGCATTTCCCGTACCATGGGCGTGCCCGATGCGGTGAGCAGCGCATCAGTCCTGGTGGCACGGCAGATGAAGGCGGCGGCCATCATCTCCATGACCCAGAGCGGCAGCACCGCGCAGATGGTGAGCAAGCACAGGCCGCCCTGTCCCATCCTCGGCGCAACTCCGTCGGTCAGGACCTGGAGGGAACTTGCCCTGTACTGGGGCGTCATTCCCCTTATGAAAGAAGAGATGAAGGACCAGAACACCGCCGTCGATTCCGCCATCGCCTCATGCATCTCAGCTGGGCATCTCCGGGAAGGGGATCTTGTCGTGGTCACGGCGGGTGTTCCCCTCGGTGCGGCCGGGACCACGAACATGCTCCAGGTGCATATTGCCGGGAACATTCTCCTCAAGGGCCTTTCCCTGCTGAAGCGCGAGGCCAGGGGAACCGTGTGCACGGCGAAAAGTGCGGCGGAGGCCATCGAGAAAATGACCAGCGGGGCGGTCCTGGTAGTGGGTTCCACCGACCGGGAATATATTCCCGCGATGAAAAGAGCATCGGCCATAGTTGCAGAAGAGGGAGGGCTCACTTCCCATGCGGCCATCGTTTCCCTTGAACTGGGAATTCCGTGCGTGGTGAACGCCGAAAATGCCCTCTCTCTGCTTTCCGACGGCATGGTTGTCACCATTGACGGATACCGGGGCCTGATCTATCACGGACGGGTCAAGCTCACAGTATGACGGGCGAGGGGAAAACCATCACCGGGGCTGACAGCGTCCTTCGTGAAAAATTCGGAACAGGATTCCTGCCCTCATGGGAGGGACTTGAAACCGCCGGCAAAGGAAAAAGCGCGGTCCTTGTCCCGTTTTTTCCGGCTGAAAGCGGCTTTAGGCTCCTCTTGCTCAGGCGTTCCCCGAACCTCAGGCATCACGCGGGGGAAGTATGTTTCCCGGGCGGAATGCGTGAACCGGGAGACGTCTCCCCCCTGCAAACGGCACTCAGGGAGACAGAAGAGGAGACGGCGATCCGGGCGGAACTGGTGGAACCCCTTTCCGTTCTTTCCGTGGAATATGCCGTGGTCAGCGGGGTCGCCGTCTTTCCTGTTGCCGGTATTGTCAGGGGTATTGATCCGGACAGGGATCTTGTCCTTTCCTCCGGTGAAATTCAAGGTTCGGTCACTGTTCCACTCGAGGACCTCTCTCCCGACCCGGTAATACAGACTGTGGTGATAGACGGGAAAAAACACTGTTATCCCGAATACTTTCTCTCGAACGGGTGGAGGATCTGGGGCGTGACCGGGAGGATCCTGTACCGTGTGCTCAGGGTCTTGAAAGGCGGGAATTCCTGATGGCCAGGATCGGTGCCCACGTCTCTATATCCGGGGGAGTGGAGCAGGCCTTCAGACGCGGAGAGGATCTGTCCTGCGAAGCGATACAGATTTTTACGAAAAACCAGCTCCAGTGGAGAAGCGCACCCATTTCCCAGACCAGGGCAGAAAGGTTTCTCCGGGCCTGGAGTGAAAGCTCGGTAACAGACGTGGTCGTCCATGCTTCCTATCTCATCAATCTCGCGGCGACCGACGCCACGGGGGAAAGAAGTCTTGTCGCCCTCGAAGACGAGATCGAGAGATGTGACATCCTGGGAATTGACGATCTCGTGCTTCACCCCGGTTCATCACGGGGAAATCCTGTCGATGACGCCCTCAGGCTTGTCGCGGCAAGGCTTGGCACCGTGCTTGACAGGACCGGCCACAAACGGGTCAATATCCTGCTCGAAACCATGTCAGGCCAGGGAAACCATCTCGGCGCGGATTTCCGTGAGTTCACCCGCATTTTCGAATTGCTCGACTGGCACCCCCGGATGGGACTATGCCTTGATACGTGCCACATGTTTTCCGCGGGCTTCGATATGCGCACCGAGCCGGCCTACGGACGGCTCATGAGGCAGATAGACCAGGCAGTCGGGTTCGACAGGGTCCGCTGCTGGCATTTCAACGACAGCTCCCATCCCCTGGGGCGCCGCCTTGACCGCCATGCCCACATAGGGGAAGGAGAGCTTGGATACGCTCCCTTTTCCTTTGTGCTCAACGATCCTCTGTGGGAGGATGTTCCCTGCATTCTGGAAACGCCCCAGGGAGGCTGCGGATACGCCGGTGACATGTCGCTGCTCAGGAAAATGAGAGGAGGATAACATGACTGTTCAGGCACCCCGGCTTGTTGTTGATATTAAGGCGGTGGAGGAGAACGCCGCCCGGGTCGTTCAAAAATGCGCCTTGGCAGGAATTACCGTTTCAGGCGTCACGAAAGGCATGTGCGCTCTTCCTGAAATTGCATCCGCGCTGGTTTCAGGGGGATGCACGGAACTCGCTGACAGCCGCATGAAAAACATATCCGCGCTGAGAAGGATGGGCACCGGCCTTCCCCTCCTTCTGCTCCGAGTTCCCATGCTCAGCGAACTGCCGCTCGTGGCGGCGGAAGCTGACTGCACCCTTGTCAGCGAACCCGAGGCAGTGCGCGCCCTCCAGCGGGAATGCGAATTTCTCGTCAACAGCCACGAGGTCATAGTCATGATCGACCTCGGCGACTTGAGGGAAGGGATCTGGATGGGGCAGACGGAAGAAATGGCTCGTGTCCTCGCACAGTCTCACCGCATACGGTGCCGGGGGGTTGGGGTAAACTTCGGCTGCTACGGGGGTACCCTACCCACAACCTCCAAGCTGGATCAGCTCATCTCCATCGGAAAAGAACTTGAAAGGGAACTCGGATATCCCCTTGAAACCTTTTCCGGCGGGGCAACCTCCTCGTTGCTTCTGCTCGAGCAGAATGCCGTCCCGAAGGGAATCAACAACCTCAGGATCGGCGAAGCCATTCTCCTCGGAAGCGATGCCACCTCAATGCGGGCGATACCATGGCTTCGCAGGGATACTATGCGCCTCGAGGCAGAGATCGTCGAGCTGAAGAGGAAACCGTCGGTTCCCGTGGGCCCCGCCGGCGCAGATGCCTTCGGCAACATCCCCGAGTTCGAGGACAGGGGCGAGCGCCTGAGAGCCATCGCCGCCATCGGCAGGCAGGATGTGCGGATAGAAGGGCTTACCCCCGAAAACAGCGGAATTATCATACTCGGGGGGTCCAGCGACCACATGATCCTGGATGTGGAGGAGGCCGGCGGAGGACTTGCAGTAGGCAGTACGGTCGCTTTCTTTCCGGATTACGGTGCCATGCTCGCACTTTCCACATCTCCATATGTTTCACTGGAAGTGGTATAGTATTATGGAAGGGAACGGATCATACCTCAACGCGGAGCGGATAGATGCTTGAATTATTTCGGTGGCAGGACGCCATCGACATCTTTATTATTTCCTACATAATCTACAAGCTTCTCGTGCTCATCGTCGGCACGAGGGCAATGCAGCTCGTGAAGGGGCTTTTCATAATGGGCGGTCTTACGGCTCTGGCCCGTGTCTTCGATCTGCGTACCCTCTCGTGGTTTCTCGGTAAGATGCTCGGGGTGCTCGTTATCGCTATCCCCATCGTCTTTCAGCCCGAGCTCCGGAAGATGCTCGAGGAGCTCGGCCGTGGAGGAAGCCTCTGGCAGAGGAGGAAATCGGTGAAAAATGCCGAGCTGCTCAGCGAGACCGTGGGCCGTGCCATCGGCTACCTCAAGAGTCAGAAGATCGGGGCGATCATCGTCCTCGAGCGCGGTACCGGCCTCAAGGATTTCTGGAGGAGCGCCACCAGGATAAATGCGGAAATTACCCAGGAGCTCCTCATATCCATCTTCTGGTACGGAACTCCTCTCCATGACGGGGCCGTGATCATGGACAGGGACAAAATCATAGCGGCAAGCTGCTACCTGCCCCTGACGGACAACACTGATATTTCCCGGTGGCTTGGAACCCGCCACAGGGCAGCCATCGGAGTGACGGAAGTTTCAGATGCCATTGCACTGGTTGTTTCTGAGGAAAGAGGTGAAGTCTCCCTGGCCATCAACGGCCATTTATCGAAAAACCTCAAGGATTCCCAGGTCCAGAAGCTTCTTCTCCATTACTTTGGAGGAGATGAAGATGAGCAGAAATCCATACTTGACCGTCTTCAGGAAGACATCAGGACCCTGTGGACCTGATCCCTGAGTGAAGGAGGCGACACCGGCACACCATGGCAGACCCCCAGAAAACGGATGACCTGATTTCATCCCCGCTGTTTCTCAAGATCGTTTCCGTCGTCATAGCGTTTACCTTCTGGTTTTACGTTTCCGGCAGCAGGACCACGGAAACCACGAGAAGCATCATGGCTGCTCTCGAATATCTGAACGTACCGCCCCAGACCACGCTCAAGGGCCCTTTGAGAGAAGTGGAAGTGATCCTTTCAGGGTCGCCGGGCATTCTTTCATCCATTTCCCCTGAATCGGTGGTCTGCGAGGTGGACGCAAGGGGCCTCAGTGTGGGAAAATACAGGCTGGCCGTCAGGGTCATCGCCCCCAAGGATGTCAAGCTGATCGAAGTAATTCCCACCCATGTGGACATCGAACTCATGCGCTATATCGACCGTCTTATTCCCGTTGAAGTCTCTCTGGGAAAAGAGCTGCCCCCGGGATTGTACCTCGACATGGTCGAGATCATCCCGAAGGATATAAGCGTCAAGGGAAGCGAAAAGGACCTGGCAAAGATAGGCTCGGTGCGCATCAATCCCACTCTTGAGGAACTCAAGGCGGGAGGGGAGCTGACACTTCCCGTAGAGATCGTAAAATCCGACTCCTTTGAGGACGATGTCTCCTACGAACCCAAAAATGTCAAATTACGGGCAATACTGGCGGAAGGCGTGCCGAAGAAAAACGTGCCCGTGAACGCCAGGATCATCGGGGAGCCCACGGATGATTTCCGCCTCAAGGCTGTCGTTGTCGAGCCGGGGGTTGTGGAAATCGAGGGCCCCCTCGCGAAGATCAATGCGGTCACCAAGGTGGATACGGAGACGATCGACATAACGGACATTTCGAAAGAGCTGAACATGGTAATACCGTTGAGAAATCCTGAAGACCCAATGGTGAAGCTCGTTGGTGCGTCGTCAGTGAGGGTCAGCGTACTGCTCAATCCCTTCACCGTGACCAGGCTCCTCTCGAGCCTGAATGTTTCGGTAGAGGGGCGGAGCGTATATCCCCGGTGGAAGGCGGAACCTCCGTCGGTGAACGTGACAGTGGAGGGCATCCCCTCCGAGGTGAACTCCCTGGACGAGAAGGAACTGCTCATCCAGCCTTTTGTCAACGTGACGAACATTGTGTCCAGGCGGCTGACGGTTCCTGTGAGGATACGGAACAGGACGGAAGGGAAATTAAAAGTTCTCAAGGTCGACCCGCCCAATATTACGGTAACGGCAGTACTACAGTGAATAATTTGACCGCTGGGATGGTGAGGCATCATGACAGGCAACCCCGATAGAGTCCGCTGCCTTTTCGGCACCGATGGTGTTCGTGATGTGGCGAACAGGGGGGATATGACTCCCGAGATGGCACTGCGCCTCGGCCGCTCCTATGTTCTGTATCTCACGGAGCGGGGAGTCCCGAGACCGCGCATAGCTATCGGCAGGGATACGCGCCGTTCGGGGCAGATGCTCGAGGCAGCCCTTGCCGCAGGCATAACGTCTGCAGGAGCGGAAGTATTCTTGCTCGGTATCATCCCCACTCCCGGGGTAAGCTTCTCCGTAAAGAAAATGGGCATGCACGGCGGTGCGGTGATCAGCGCTTCCCACAACCCTGCGGAGTATAACGGGATCAAGTTCCTCGACTGTTCAGGCTTCAAGCTCTCCGATGAGACTGAGGCCACCATCGAGGAATACATGGGGGATAATATCACCGACGACTGGCGCCCCACGGGAGCCTCCATCGGTATACTCAGGCATGCCGAAGGAATGGCGGAAGAGTACGGGCAATGGCTGGCCTCACTCTGGGGAGACGAGTTCCCCTTCATTCCCGAAGGGGTCGCCGACTGTGCCCACGGGGCCGCATCCACAGTCGCTCCCGCAGTATTCAACAGCCTGGGCGGTAGGTGGCACTTCGTGGGGAACACGCCTGACGGACTCAACATAAACGAGGGGGTAGGGGTCATGAAAATGTCCTATCTCTCCTCGGTGGTGCAGGAAAAAGGCCTCCCTGTCGGGATCGCATACGATGGAGACGCCGACAGGGCTCTCCTCACAGACGGCAGGGGAAGGCTCATTGACGGCGACATCATGCTCTGGATCCTCGGCCGCTGGCTCGCCGCCACTGGGTGTATCGGCTCCGGGGTCGTAGCCACGGTCATGAGCAACATGGCCCTCGAGGAACACCTCGGAAAAGAAAATATTCCGGTCCACAGGTGTCCCGTGGGCGACAGGTACGTCATGGAGACCATGAACACCTCAGGCGCAAAGCTCGGGGGAGAGCAGTCCGGCCACGTGATCATCTTCCCCCTGGTCAATACAGGCGACGGGATCTGCACCGGGCTTCACTTTCTGAAGGCATGCACTGCCCTCGGCGAGGACATCGACACCCTGGCCGACAGGTTTGCTCCCTATCCCCAGATCCTCAGGAATGTGGAGATCTCTCGCGAGAAGAAGCTGAACAGGGATGCCATAGAAGAAATATCCATGGAGGTGCAGCCCCTTCTTGGCGGCCTCGGCCGGGTCCTTATCCGTCCCTCGGGAACCGAACCGCTCATGCGTATCCTCGTGGAGGCAAAAGACCGCGAAATAATGGAGAACGTTTCGAATATCCTCGTAAACGTGATCCGTGAACGCTGCAGATAGAAATACGCCAGGGAGAAAGGAGTAGACCACATGCGCTCATCCATAACAAAATGCCTCTTTCCCGTTGCCGGCCTGGGCACCAGGTTCCTTCCGGCAACCAAGGAAATCGCCAAGGAGATGCTCCCCCTGGTTGACCGGCCCATCATCGCCTACGGTGTTGAGGAAGCCCTTGCTGCCGGATGCCGCGAGATGGTCATGATCACCGGGCGGTCCAAGAAATCAATAGAGGACTACTTCGATCGCTCCTTCGAGCTTGAAGAGATCCTCAAGGCCAGGAACAAGACCACCCTGTACGATGAAGTCATCTCACTTTCGGAACTGGCCGACTTTATCTACCTGCGCCAGCACCGTCCTCTCGGTCTCGGACACGCCGTTCTCTGCGGAGAGCCGGTCTGCCGCAACGAGTATTTCGGCGTCATCCTTCCGGACGACGTCATGATCGCCCGCCCCTCGGTCCTCGCCCAGCTCATAGCTGTCCACGAGGAAAGGGGAGGAAGCGTGGTCGCCCTTGAGCAGGTATCTCCCGAAGAAACATCCCGCTACGGCATCGTGGCGGCGGAAGAAGTCGAGCCGGGGGTCTACAGGATACGTGACATGGTGGAAAAACCTGCTCCCGGGACAGCTCCCAGCAATCTTGCTATAATGGGAAGATATATTCTTTCCCCGTCCATATTCCCCATCCTGTACGGCCAGCAGGCAGGCGCAGGAGGAGAGATACAGCTTACTGACGGTATCCGCACCCTTCTGGGGCGGGAACCGGTGTGGGGGCTTGTGTTCAAGGGGAACCGGTTTGACTGCGGGACCCAGCCGGGCTGGCTCTCGGCCAACATACAGCTGGCCATGCAGTATCCTGAATTACGGGAGGTGGTGCTCAGGGCAGTGGCACAGACGGAACAGAAATCGTAAAACCAGCGGAAAAGGAAGCGCCTGCGCCGGGGCTCAATCCCCGGCGGACGAGGTCGGAGGAGGATCGAATGTTCGGCGGATGCCTCCGGGGCTGCGGAAACCGGCCCGCAAAGCTCTCCTTCAAAACCGGGAAGCAATTTCCGGGACAAACGGGGGAACAGTTTCCTGTGTGGATATAAGGCGGTGTATGCACGTTATGTGTGGAATAGTAGGATATATAGGTGAAAAGAACGTCTCCGACGTTCTTATAAATGGTTTGCGGAGTCTTGAATACCGCGGATATGATTCGGCGGGAGTCGCCCTGATGGATGCTTCCAAACTCCACATCGTCAAGGGTGTCGGAAAAGTTTCAGATCTCGAGAAAATCCTTTCAGAAACACCCGTATCGGGCAGCCAGGGAATCGGGCACACCAGGTGGGCGACCCATGGCGGTGTGACGGAGTTGAACGCCCACCCCCACTCCGACCTCTCCTCGACACTGGTGCTTGTTCACAACGGGATCGTGGAGAACTACAGGGAACTCAGAAAAGAACTGTCCGATGAATGTCCCGGTGATTACAAGTCCGAAACTGACACCGAGGTGGTTGCTGAGCTTCTCTCGCGCCTCTACAGGGACCGGGGCGACATGATCGAAGCCCTCGTGGACCTCTATGAGAGGCTTCGCGGCTCCTTCGCCCTCGTCATCATGGTGAAGGATCGCCCCGGAAAAATCTACTGTGTCCGCAAGGGATCACCCCTTGTTGTAGGTACTTCCGAAAACGGTGAAACTCTCTGCGCCTCCGATGTCCCGGCTATCCTTCCCTACACCCAGGATGTGATCTACATGGATGACGGGGATATTGCCGAGCTTTCGAGAAACGAGGCGAGGTTCTGGAACTCCAGGGGCGAACCGAGGCAGAAACCCCTGGTCCATATCGACTGGGACGTGACCATGGTGGACAAGGGCGGCTATCCCCACTTCATGCTCAAGGAGATCAACGAGCAGGGAGCCGTGCTCCGAAACTCCATGGCGAAACGCCTCTGCGAAGGCCGAGTTGACCTCTCCGCGGAGCTTCCCTGGACAAAGGACGATGTCGCGGCGTGGAAGAGGCTCCACATTGTCGCCTGCGGTACATCATACTACGCAGCCCTCGTCGCCGAGCGGTTCCTCGAGGAGATAGCCGACTTCGACATACGTGTCGATGTCGCTTCGGAATACCGTTACAGGAACATACCCATTGGTCCGGACACCCTCGCCATCTTCGTCTCCCAATCGGGAGA
>JAAYJB010000056.1 GCA_012523155.1 Synergistaceae bacterium
AGAGCCACTGGAGGAGTTATATTGGATATGATGGCGTAGTAAAAAACGAACATGTGCGCGGCCAAAGGCATGATGCCTATCTTGGCCAGGGCAGGCACACCCAGGGCTGCGCCCAGTATGTAGGCGCTTGTAGTAGGCAGCCCCATCCCGAGTATCAGCGAGACGACAGCGATAAGGATAAGGGCGAGGAGCGGTATCCCCCTTGAAAGGGTGAGCACGGCTCCCACAAACTTGAAACCTATTCCCGAGAGCGCCACTGATCCGATGACGAGCCCTGCCGAGGCGCAGGCGGTACATATGAGCGGGATGTTTTCAGATCCGTCGTGAATGGCCTCCATAACTCTTTTCGGGCCCATTCTTTTGCCCCGGGTCAGGAGTGAAACGCCCCAGGCAAGAGAGATGCCTGCAATTGCCCCGTACATGGGCGTATAACCGGCAAGAAGCATGTACACGAGGAGCACGATGGGAGACATCATGTACAGTCTCTTCACAACCGATTTTACTGACGGGAGTTCATCTGCCGGAAGTCCCTTGAGACCGTCCCGAATGGCGGTAAGATGGACCATGAAGAGTACTGTTCCGTAGTAAAGAAGGGCGGGAAGCAGTGCGGCGATCATGATGCTATTGAATGGAACACCCAGGAGAGCAGCCATGACGAAGGCACCCGCCCCCATTACAGGGGGCATGATCTGCCCTCCCGTGCTTGCTACGGCTTCGACGGCTCCCGCAAAGTAGGGAGTGTATCCGATGCGCTTCATCAGGGGGATGGTGAAGGAACCGGTTCCGTATACGTTAGCGACTGCCGATCCGGAGATTGAACCGAACAGTGCGGAACTGAGCACCGCAATTTTAGCCGGGCCTCCAGGTGCGGTTCCGGTAAACGCCTGGGCGAATTCCATAAAGTACTCACCGACCCCGCTCTTTTCAAGAAAACCGCCGAATATAAGGAAGATCATGACAAAAGTCGCCGAGACTCCCAGAGAAGAAGAGTAAATACCCTCATCGGTAAGGAACATTCCCTCGATGAGCCGTGGAAACTCGGTAGGAACGCCGCGAAGCAGTTCCGGCATCAGCGGCGAATCGCAAACTACCGTGTAGACGGTAAAAAAAAGTGCCACGAACACGAGAGGGAGCCCCACCAGCCGCCGTGTCGCTTCCAGCAGGAGGACGATCAGCATCGTCCCGAAGACCAGCTGGGCCATTGTCAGGTCGTCTACACCCTGCATGCGCATCATGATCTCGTCGTAATTCAGGATGCTGTAAAGGCCGGGAAGCGTTGAGAGAATGGCAAGAATCCAGTCGTACCACGGAACAGAAGTTTCGACTGGCTGATCCTTTTTGCGTTTTATGAATGGGTAGAGGACGAAGCACATCGGGAGTACCCATGTGAGGTGGATGGACCGCTGAAGATACGCCTCGAAAGCTCCAAAGACTGCCGTATAAAGGTGAAAAAGCCCCATGGCAAGAACGTAAGCGTACAGCCCTTTTGCCACAATACCGTCTAATTTCCTCATAACTGTTCCCTCCTTGAAAACAAGGGGATCCTGTTTTCGTTCAAAAATCGCTAAACAAACAAGGCGGGCTGCCGCAGCCCGCCTTGTCTGCCTGCCGCAGATATTCTACTTTTTCAGAACCTCGTTCCAGTATCTTACAGCACCGGGATGGCTTTTAATAGCCCCGCCCGGAATCGCAGTTGCCGGTGAAAGTTCCTGGATGTCAACGACCGCCTTCGCGAGGGTATCCTGGTTCTCGTGCATTACCTTGCAAAGGTCGTAAACGAGCTGTTCATCGAGGTCGTTCCGGACCACGATGCAGGTATAGTCACCGACAACTTTAACGACCGGGTCTTTCTCGGTTACGGACTTATAGATTCCCGGGTCAACTGTGAACGTAACTGTACCGTAAGCTTCACCGATTTTGTCAAGGGTGGCCTGCTCGAGGCCCAGAAGCACGATATCCGTCTGGCTCTCGATCTGCATTACAATGGAAGCGACCTTGCCCACGGAGAACGCGAATACGTCAAGATGGTTGTCGGCAAGAAGGTCTGCGCCGCTGGAGTAGGATGCGTATTCAACCGATCCGCCCCATTCCTTGAGTTCCTTCCTGTAGTCGGCTACCCCGAGTCCCGCCTTGAAAATACCATTAACGATGAACTCAGATCCTGTACCTGTCTTCAGAGTGGCAAAACGGGTGGCTATCTTCCTGGCGACAAGGTCGTCAACCGATTTGATCCCGTGTTTTTCCACGAAATCCTTCCGGGCTATAAAATAAGTGTACTGTGTGTACAGGTTTGCCATTATCGTGGCGTTTCCTGTCGGTTCTTTGAAGGGGGCATCACTGGCCTTCTGGCCCACTGCCACCATAGAGGTGTTGGAGAATCCGAACTCTCCTTTTCCGTTGTGGGCATTGATGATATTTGCGACAGCTCCTCCGGTAATGCTCGTGGTGGGGATCAGTTTCGATGTCCAGAGGTCTGCGAGGGCTCCGCCCAGTGCGAACCAGTTTCCGCCCGGAGGTCCCGCCATGAACCTGAGCTGGTCAGGTTTCACGGTACCGGCCGAAAATGCCGAGCCTGCCGTTGCGAGAAGAAGGATTGCTGCAATAAAAAGTATCGTCCGTTTTTTCATTTTGTCACACTCCTGTTATTATGGATTATAGTACCTGCGGCAGTTCTTCCGAAAAATGATAATGGTATCCGAAACCGGTGTCAATAAAACTGGTTATTTCTTATTTGAAGTATACTTTTGAAAGGGGTATTTTTATGAGTTTTTCGTTCATCTCCAATGAAACCATATCAGAAGATTTTTTCCCTTCCGGCAAGCTCCCCCTGAGAAAAGACCTTCCCGACACATTCACATGGAACCTGTACGCTATTTTTCCCGATGACAGTTCCTGGGAGGAATCTTTCAAGCAACTCGGGGAAGAACTGAAGCATCTCGGCACTTTCAGCGGCAGGCTTTTCGAGTCGCCGGAAACTCTGCTGGAATTTCTGCGAACGGAGGAGAAAACCTCCGAGAAGATGGGAAAAGTGTACGCCTTCGCTGTCATGAAGAGTCACGAAGATACGTCCGATGCGCCGTACCAGGCCATGTCGGAAAGGGCCGGCTCGTTATACGCAGCCTTCGGTGCGTCTCTTTCCTTTTTCAGGCCTGAAGTGCTTG
>JAAYJB010000346.1 GCA_012523155.1 Synergistaceae bacterium
CAGCCTTTCCTATTTCTGTTGCCGTCCGGAAACCGTAAGAGCTGCACTTCCTGGTTCCCACAACGGCAGCAGCGATTCCGGAAAGCGGCCATTTTCCCCGTACAAACAGAAGGAGCGGAGCTCCCGGTACACCGGTAAGTGACCGGGGATAATCCGTGTCATTGAACGTCACAAGGCGGACGCCTTTCTTTTCCGCACGCTCGGCCTCCCTTTCAGGCCAATGGTTTCCCAAAAGACGCTCCATGGTCTCTGCCACCTGCTCCGTGCATCCAATACGCTTCCAGAGATCCGGACCTTTCTGAACGAAGGCCTCCGGAGGAAGTCCTTCCCTCTCAAACAAGGACCATATACGGGGAGGATACCCTCCCGAGGCTGCAATTAAAAGGAGTGTTCTGAGCAGCGGGTTCATGACCTTCCTCCTCCATCCCTGTAGGCAAGAGCCTCCGCAACATGGGGGACCTGCACTTTTTCAGTGGAGGCAAGATCGGCAATGGTGCGGGCAACTTTAAGGACCCTGCTTATTCCCCGTCCCGAGAGGCGGAGCCGTTCCGCCATGGACGAGAGAAACGGGCGGACGTCTGCAGACAGCATGAGCGATCGCTTCACCATCCTTTCCGGAAGTTCTGCGTTGCAGGAAAACCCTGTACCTGCCCATCTTTTTCGCTGCAGTTCCCTGGCATTTCGGACGCGAATGGCGATCGCAGAGCTCGGTTCGGCTCCCGTGTCTTCCACCGCAACCAGTTCTTCAGGCAGAAGGCGGGGAACAGGAACATGAAGATCGATCCTGTCAAGGATCGGTCCGGAGATCTTCCGCTGGTAGCGCTCAAGCTCCGGAACGGAACAGGTACACTTTTCCACCGGGTCGCCAGCCCATCCGCAGGGGCAGGGATTGCATGCAGCGACGAGAAGGACCCTGCAGGGGTATGTCACGGAACCAGACGCCCTGCTCACGGTGATCCGTCCGTCCTCGAGAGGCTGCCGGAGGCCTTCAAGCAGGTCTCTGCGAAACTCAGGGAATTCATCGAGGAAAAGCACCCCCCGATGGGCGAGGCTTACCTCGCCGGGACGGAGAGTCGATCCTCCTCCACAGATGGAAACAATGCTCGCTGTATGGTGAACGGTCCGGAACGGAGGCTTCATCCCCCTGTCGAAGGGTATGCCCAAGGTGCTCCGCACAAGGGCTGTTTCAAGAAATTCATCGGTCGATAGAGGAGGAAGAATTCCCTGAAGTGCACGTGCAAGAAGGGTTTTTCCGCTTCCGGGTGAGCCGGTGAAGAGAACGTTGTGATGCCCGGCTGCGGCAATTTCAAGGGCCCGTCTCGCTCCGGCCTGGCCTCGGATGTCCGCGAAATCAGGGTCAGGAGAGCAGGTGCCTGATGAGGGAACAAATTCTCCTGCGGGTTTCAGTTCTTTTTCCCCGCGAAGAAAGGCGAAAACATCCTCCAGCGATTCCGCTCCAAAAGCGGAACATCCGCTGACGAGGGAAACTTCCTCAAGGTTCCCGTCGGGGACAAAAAGCGGTATCCCCGAATCCCGTGCAAGGATCGCCGCCGCCACCGCCCCGCGGATGCCTCGAAGACGCCCGTCGAGTGCAAGCTCTCCGAGAAAAATCCCGGGAGGTATGTCCGGAATGCTGCCCATTGCCCTTGCAATGCCAAGCGCGATGGGCAGATCAAGGACGGCGCCTTCCTTCGGCAGGTCCGCAGGAGCCAGGTTCACTGCAACTCTGCCTCGAACGGCCAGGCCAAGGCTGCGCAGAGCCGCCCGCACACGCTCTTTTGATTCCCGAACAGCCGCGTCGGGAAGGCCCACGATGGAGATGGCGAAAAGCCCTCCGGCGATCTCCACCTCCACTTCCACCTTGCGTGCTTCCATTCCCCTCAGGGTGATCCCCCATACCCCGTTCACGAGAACCAGGCACCCCCGGTGACATCCTCAAAACGCTCTATGGAGTGGGTTCCATCCTTCTTCATGGTAACGGAGAGGATATCGATCCTCCACGGCCCTTCCCAACCCGTCATGTCGGTATAGAGCCTTCCGGACCTTACAAGCCGCCCCAGCTTGCGGGGACCGACAGAGTCTTCACCCGGCTGCATCCATCCCTCGGCACGGGTACGGACTTCCGCAATCACCAGCTCGCTGCTGTCCATTGCCACAATGTCGAGTTCTCCTCCACGGAAAACAACGTTCCTGTCGAGGATCTTCCAGCCCAGCTCCTTCACGAAGGAAGCGGCAATATCCTCTCCCTGCCGTCCTCTTTCGAGATGCTTCGCCGTCATTGCCTCGTCTCCTTTTACAGAAAATTTACGGACTCCAGTTGAAGGTTCTTCTGTGAACAGGTGAAGGGCCCAGGTCCGCCAAAGCTTTTCGGTGGACTGCAGTGGGGTATCCCTTGTGTTTTCTGAATGAGTAACCCGGGTAAATGGTGTCGAGTGCATCCATTATCCTGTCGCGGAGCACTTTCGCAGCTACCGAAGCCGCCGCGGCGGCGGG
>JAAYJB010000347.1 GCA_012523155.1 Synergistaceae bacterium
CCGAAGGCCATCCCACAGATGGCGGACGCAGCCGATGTCATGGCGGAATTCATCAGGAAGTGGAAGGGAAAGGTCACGTCCATCGCCCTCATCCCGAACCTCCGTGGAGCCGAAGGCGCCCTGGCCTCGGGCGTGGACTGGATGAACTTTGTCATCTCCGCGAGCCAGGACCATAATATGGCCAACACCCGGAGGACAGTGGACGAATCCATCGTGGAGATGGAGAAGGTAGCGGCAATGAAAGGATCCACGAAGCTCCGGGTCTCCGTTGCCACGGCCTTCGCCTGCCCCTTCGCAGGTCCCGTTGCGCCTGAGAAAGTGCTCAGGGTCATTGACAGGGCCCTCGAAGCAGGAGCTGACGGCATCACCATGGCCGACACCATCGGCACCGCAGACCCGAAGTACGTGACCTCCACCCTGTCTGTCATCCGGGAGAAGTACGGTGACTACCCCTTCACCCTTCACCTTCACGACACCTACGGCATGGCCCTTGCGAACATGGTCGCGGCCATGGGGCTCGGTTTCGCCAGTTTTGACGCGGCGGCGGGGGGGTTGGGGGGGTGTCCATTCGCACCGGGCGCAGCAGGGAACGCCGCCACGGAAGATATGGTCAACATGTCAGAACGGATGGGAATTGCCACAGGCATTGACGTACTGAAAGTACTCTCTGTGGTGCGTCGCATGGAATCGGAATACGGCCTGAGGATCAATAGTCACCTGGCCGCGACGAAACTGGGCCGGGAGAACGGCGGGGAATGCTGTTCCTGAGAAGCTGACAATTAGCCGAAGAGTCTGGAAATCTTCGGCTTGGGGTTGCATTATGCAGGCTGTGTATTATATTATCTTGAGCGAAATACACCGTGCCCCTTCCGGAGAAGGAGCACGGTTTTTTTAAAAAGGGAGGTCGGGAAATGAAGGAACAGGTATGGAAGCTCGTTGATGAAGTTAAGGACTTCGTCGTCGAGGCACGGCACCTCATTCATGAAAACCCGGAGCTCGGATTCAGGGAATTCGGGACTACGGAGTTCATCAAAAAGGAACTGGAAGCCGCAGGAATTGAAATGGTCCCTCTTCAGATAGAGACAGGCGTACTTGGGATCATCAAGGGCACAGCAGAGTGGAAGGGGCCGGGGAAACCGCCGGTGGCAGCCCTCCGGGCAGATATTGATGCGCTGCCCATCGAGGAGACCACAGGAGCTCCCTATTCTTCAAAAAACAAGGGAATCATGCATGCATGCGGTCATGACGGCCACACGGCGATCCTCCTGGCAACGGCAAAAGTCCTCCAGAAGATACGCGGCAGCTTCGCGGGAACTGTGAAGCTCTTTTTCCAGCCGGCCGAGGAAACGCTCTACGGTGCAGAGAAAATGATACAGTGCGGTATCCTCGATGATCCGAAAGTTGATTTCGTTGCAGCACTTCACGGCGGTGTCGAGATCCCGGTAGGTACCGTCGGAGTCTACCCGGGGCCGTTCATGGCATCAGGAGACATTTTCAAGGTGAAATTCGTCGGAAAGGGAACCCACGGCGCCTACCCCCACAGGGGAAGCGACGCCCTGGCCGCTGCTGCACAGTCTGTAATCAGCCTCCAGATGATCCTTGCCCGGGAGATCGAGGCAAACGACAGGGCTGTTCTCTCGGTCTGCCAGATCCACGGCGGCAGTGCATTCAATATCGTCCCCCAGGAAGTCGAGATCGCCGGCACAGTCAGGTGCTTCTCCCCGGATGTCAGGCAGAAGATAAGTGAACGGCTCGAATCGATCTGTACGCATATCGCCGCATCCTACCGCTGCGAGGCCATCTGCGACTACACCTTCGGAATTCCGCCGGTAATAAATGATCCCGCAGAGACGGATCGGGTTGCTGCAGCCGCTTTCGAGGTCCTCGGAGAAGAAAAAGTCATCCGGCTTGCAAATCCCATGATGGGATCGGAGGATTTTGCATATTTCCTCCAGAACGTTCCTCGGGGAACAATTTTCCGACTCGGGGTCGGCAGAGAGATACCCGTTTCCCTCCACAACCCGAACTTCGATTTCCCCGACGAGGCACTCCCGCTAGGGGTCGCAGTTTTCACCAGGTACATTCTTGACGTTCTTGCCCCGGAAGGGGCGAAATTCCAGGCGTAAAAACAAAAAGGAGAGAAAAAAATGGCAGAAATCGCAAAAAAGAAGAGCAGAGTTCCCCATGTTTTCGCACTCATGTTTATCATCACCATCCTTATGGCGGTCCTGACCTGGCTGATCCCCGCGGGTCAGTACGAGCGCGTCAAAGAAGGTACTGTGACCAAGGTAGTGGCGGATTCCTTCAAGGTTGTGGACGCGAACCCCCAGGGCTTCTGGGGTGTCTTCGACGCCGTCGTCAAGGGATGGGTCCAGTCCGCCTCCATGATCTTCATGGTCTTCTTCGTCGGGGGAGCTATCAAGATCCTTGAGGAGACAGGCACGATCCGGGTCGGCATGAACCGCATCGTCCACAAGCTGAAGGGCAAGGAACTCTGGGCCGTGGGAATCATCATGCTCCTCATGTCCATCGGCGGCGCCACCGGCGTCTTCGCCAACCCTGTGGTGGCTCTTATCCCCCTGGGCATACTCCTGGCCAGGGGACTGGGCTACGACAGCGTAGTGGGTTTCGCCATGATCTACCTGGGTTCCTATGCCGGCTTCAACGTGGGCTGGGGCAACGTCTTCACAGTAGGCATCGCCCATAACATCGCCGAGCTTCCCATGTTCTCAGGCTTCGGCGTCCGGGTGTTCTTTCACGTTGTGAACCTCCTTCTCACATTCGGTTTCGTCTACCTTTACATCAAAAAAATCCAGGCCGACCCCACCAAGAGCCTGGTGTACTCCGCCGAAGAAGCTGCCGGCGAGAAGAATCATTTCGAGGAACAGGAATCTATGGACTTCAGGCACATGGTCTGCACAGCCATCGTTATCCTCGCGTTCGGATCGATCATTTACGGCTCGCTCCAGTTGAAATGGGGCATTAACCACTACTCCACCATATTCCTCATGATGGCAATTTTCTGCGGCATCATCGGTGGTCTCGGCATCAACGGGACTGCCCAGGCGTTCGTAAAGGGATGCGCCTCCATGGCCTATGCAGCCCTCGTCATCGGCATGGCCAGGGGCATCTCCGTGGTCATGACCGACGGCAAGATCATCGACACGGTGGTCTACTACCTCTCCCTGCCCATCGCCAAGTACGGTCCGGTCATCGGGGCGAACCTCATGTTCTTCGCCAACATCGTGATCAACTTCTTCATCCCCTCCGGCTCGGGACAGGCAGTCACCGTCATGCCCATCATGGTGCCTCTGGCGGACCTCACAGGCATCACCCGCCAGGTGGCCGTCCAGGCATTTCAGTTCGGCGACGGCTTCACCAACTGCTTCATTCCCACTGCGAGCGTGGTCATGGGATGCCTCGGCCTTTCGGGCATCGCCTACGAAAAGTACGTGAAGTGGATCTTCCCCCTCATAGCGCTCCAGATAGTTCTGGCTATGGTCGCCCTCACGGTGCTCCAGACAATCGGCTGGTCCTAGACAAAACAAAGCGTACACCACCGGTGCGCCGCCTCCGATCAGGGGGCGGCGCTTTTCTGCGGTGCAAAAAAGAACCTTTCGTGATACCCTACTCTCACCATACCGTCATAAAGGAGGCCTGTTCTTCGTGAAGACTTACGAACCATTCAGGATCAAGGATCTTGAGCTGAAAAACCGGATCGTCATGCCCCCCATGTGCATGTACAGTGCTCCGGGATCCGTTCCCACTGATTTTCACTATCTGCATTACGGTGCCCGGGCTCTTGGCGGGGCAGGGCTCATTATCGTGGAAGCCACGGGAGTTGTGCCTGAAGGAAGAATTTCCGATAATTGCCTCGGCTTGTGGAGCGATGCCCAGATCGGTCCACTCTCCCGCATCGTTGATCACGTCCATTCACTGGGAGCCAAAATCGGCATCCAGCTCAATCATGCGGGCCGGAAGTGCGGGGCTGCCGCGGAGAAGATTTTCGCCCCCAGCGCCATCAATTACAGCAATGACGGAAAATACCAGGATCCTGAGGAAATGACCTATGACGACATTGCCTTCGTTACGGAGGCATTCGCATCCGCAGCGGGGCGGGCCCTGAAAGCGGGATTCGACGTAGTGGAAATACACGGGGCTCATGGGTATCTTATAAACCAGTTCCTCTCCCCCCTGAGCAACAAGCGGCACGACGGCTACGGCGTGAACTTCGAGGGCCGTTCCCGGTTCCTCCAGGAGGTGGTCCGGGCCGTCCGGACTGAATGGCCCGGGGAAAAGCCCCTGTTCCTCCGTGTCTCCGCCGAGGATTACGCCGAAGGCGGCATGACCCCCACGGAGATGGCCCGTATCATCGACCGTGTGACCCGGGACGTGGATGTGGTCCACGTCAGTTCCGGCGGTGTGACGCCCGTTCCTCCCCCCGTGTTCCCCGGATACCAGATCCCCTTCGCCGAGATGATCAAGGTGGCCTGCGAAGTGCCCACCATCGCCGTAGGGCTTATCACCACCCTGGAAATGGTTGAGGAAGCCCTGTGCAATCACCGGGCCGATCTCGTGGCCC
>JAAYJB010000057.1 GCA_012523155.1 Synergistaceae bacterium
GACATGAGGCACTGCGCCTTCTGGGTTTTGGGAAAGGCCATAACATCCCGGATGGATGATGCTCCGCAAAGAAGCATTACAAGCCTGTCCAGCCCAAGTGCAATACCTCCGTGGGGTGGTGTTCCAGAACCAAGTGCATCGAGGAGAAAGCCGAATCTCGACCTGGCCTCCTGTGGTGAGAAAGCGAGGCATGAGAAAACTTTCTCCTGCACTGAGGGATCGTGTATCCTGATCGATCCGCCCCCCACTTCGTTCCCATTGAGCACGCAGTCGTACGCCCTCGACCGAACTGCTCCCGGATCCGAATCCATAAGGGGAATATCCTCTGCCATGGGAGACGTGAACGGGTGATGGACAGCCCCCCACCGTCCTTCCTCATCGTCCCTTTCAAACAGCGGGAATTCCACCACCCAGAGGAACTCCCACCGGTCCCGTGCAACAAGTCCATGTTCCCTGGCGAGATCGATGCGAAGGCTTCCTAAAATCTCCGACACTTCTTTTCTGTCACTGCCTGCCACTACAAAAAGGGCATCTCCGTCCTTCAGTCCCGCCCTGTTGATCAATTCTTCACGGCCTGTGCCATCGAGGAACTTGACCAGCGGTCCCCTAAGTTCTCCCTCTCTCAGCTGAAAAGCAGAAAGGCCTCTTGCCCCCAGCTTTTTAGCTTTTTCCTCGATATCGGAAATATTTTTCCTCGAGAGCGATCCCCCGCCGGGGAGCGGAAAACCTCTCACATACCCTCCCGCTGCAAGCACATCTTTAAAGGGCTGGAATCCGCTTTCAGAAAAGACCGGCGAAATGTCCACTATTTCATAAGGTATTCGGAGATCAGGCTTGTCGCTCCCGAACCTGTCCATAGCCTCCCAATAGGTCATGCGGCGGAAAGGCACATCTATGTGTACGTTCAGGATTTCCCTGAAAAGTCCCTGCATATAAGTCTCCATCAGCGAGTATATGTTTTCCTCGGTGAGAAAGCTCATCTCCACGTCAACCTGTGTAAACTCGGGCTGACGGTCGGCTCTCAGGTCTTCGTCGCGGAAACATTTAACTATCTGGAAATACTTGTCAAAACCGCTGATCATAAGAATCTGCTTGAAAATCTGCGGCGACTGGGGCAGGGCATAGAAAGTCCCGGGATTGACCCTGCTAGGCACCAGGTAGTCCCGGGCTCCCTCGGGAGTTGATAACGTAAGCATGGGTGTTTCTATCTCGAGAAAACCGTTTCCGGAAAGAAAATTCCTTGTATACATGGCGATTCTGTTCCGGGTTCGTATGTTTTTCTGCATCTTCTCCCGCCGCAGATCAAGATACCGGTGATGGAGCCGAAGATTCTCATCAACTTTGTCAGTGTTTTCGGAAATCTCGAAGGGAAGAGGGGCAGCCGGGGAAAGCAGCAAAAAATCATCAGCCACAACCTCCCATTCGCCGGTCTTCATGGACGGGTTCAGTGTTCCTTCAGGTCGAGGGCGGATTTTTCCCCGCACAGCAATAACGAACTCACTTCGCAGTCCCCCCGCCCGTTTGTGCACTTCGGGGGTGAGTTCCGGATTGAAAACAACCTGCACGACACCCGTGTGATCCCATAATTCGATGAAAATCAGACCGCCGAGGTCACGACGCCTGCGGACCCATCCATTCACGGCAACTGGAATCTCTTCCCCGGCCGTTCCGGAAACCAGCCCGCAATACGATGTCCTCTGCCAGGCAGCGTCAAAATGCTTTTGTACACCTTCCATGGATCCAGCCTCCAATACGAGTCCCGAGAGCTAATCTTTGACGGCAGAAAGGATCTTCTGCACTTCCTCTACAATAGAATCAGCGGAAATTTCTTTCTGTTCCCCGGAATCAAGGTCCTTCACCGTTACCGTACCCCGTTCCAGTTCACTTTCACCAAGAATGCAGGCAAGACGGGCTTTCCTGGCAGAAGCAGATTTCATCTGCGCCTTCATGCTTCGTCCCCCGAAATCCATGTCAGCGGATATGCCGTTTCTTCTGAACAGGTCCAGAATGTGGAGAATGCCGGCACGAGAATCCCTGTCCAGTGCGACACCGTAAACATCGATCGACGGTTCCGTACCGAAGGAACACTCCTGCTGCTCCATCACCATGAGGATCCTGTCAACACCGGCTGCAAAACCAACACCAGGCACATGGGGGCCTCCAATTGCTTCAGCAAGGTTGTCATAGCGCCCTCCGCCGCATACAGCGTTTTGAGAGCCAAGAGCCCCCGACAGCACTTCATAGGCGGTTTTTGTGTAATAGTCAAGTCCCCTGACCAGCCTTTTATCAAGCCGGTATGGTGTACCTGTTCCGTCCAGCCCTGCTCTTACCATGTCGAAATGATCCCTGCACTCCCCGCAGAGGCTTTCGTACACTGCAGGCGCATCCTCGGTCACACTGCGGCAGGACTCCCGCTTACAATCAAGTATTCTCAACGGATTCCTCTCGAGGCGGCTTCTGCACGTTTCACACAGTTCGTCGATCCGTGAAGAAAAATAGTCGCTCAGCGTTTTCCGGTACGCAGGGCGGCATTCCGGACAGCCGACGGAGTTTATCAATACTTCGAGATGAGAAAGGCCGAGACGTCTGAATGCTTCCAGTGAAAGAGAAATAATCTCCACATCCGCATAGGGATGGGGTGAACCAAGGCTTTCAAAGTCCACCTGCCAGAACTGGCGGAACCGTCCTTTCTGGGGACGTTCGTACCGGAACATGGGACCTGTGCACCACATTTTCACTGGCTGCGGAAGTGCTCCCATCCGGTGCTCGAGATACGAGCGGACCATTGATGCAGTCGCCTCCGGCCGCAGGGTTATGCTGCGCTCGCCCTTGTCCAGGAATGTATACATTTCTTTTTCAACTACGTCAGTCGTATCCCCGATTCCCCGTGCAAAAAGCTCAGTATGCTCAAAAATCGGAAGATGGACCTCCGAGTACCCAAAATCTTCTGCTGTTTCCCGGAACACTCTGAAAACATAGGCCCATTTCCATGATTCCTCGGGAAGAATATCCCGAACTCCCTTGGGCGCACTAATTTCCGACATTCTATCTCCTCCCGCCGGCAACA
>JAAYJB010000348.1 GCA_012523155.1 Synergistaceae bacterium
GAGGCACAGGGCAGAATAAAAGTATAGCGGTCCTGCGAACAGGGCGAATGCCTAAAGAGGTTCCAATCGATTGATTCCAGAGGTCTGGAGAAATTCATCTAAATTTGTTTTAATAGTCAGCCTCTAGTTGAACTTTAAACACCATTTGGGTAGGTAGTCGCGAAATAATGAAAACTGTATGTATTCAAGATATTTGCCTCGAAAAAGAATCCTAAAAACGAAAATTTCGGCAATAAGTGGTAGTATAGAAAAAACATTCCTTTTATTTCATTCATGGGGAGAGAGATCATGCTCAGGGAAGCCATAGAAAAAATACTGAAGGAATGGTTAGTAGCTAAAAGAGAACCCATAAAGGGGAACTCACTTGCTGCTTTTATTCGGGATGAGTTCCCGGAGGTAGTCAGGCAAGTGCTAGGTGAAAGAAGTTCTGACTATAAAATCAGAAGCAGTCCTGGTGCGGGGAACTGGGCCGATGTCCCTTGGCTTGCGATTCTTAATCCCAAAATTGCGGCAAATACTCAAGAGGGTATAAATCCGGTTTTTCTTTTTTCTGCTGACGGTTCTGGAGTTTATCTTTCGCTGAATCAAGGTACAAGCAAGCCCAAGCAAATTCTTGGTTCACGAAAAGCCAAAGAACAAATTGAACTTATTAAGGCACAGTCTATCGTGAAAATACCTCGGTTGAAAGGCTGGGGGTTGGATTCAATTGATCTGAAAGCTAATTCACCTCTAGCAAAATCTTACGAAGAGGCCAATATTCAAGCTAGGTTCTACCCTGCAGATGAGCTTCCATCCGAAGAAATTCTCGTTGATGATCTGCTTTCCCTTGTTGATATCTACAGTCAATCGGAAGAATTTCTCACAGGATTATTGAATGATAATGGGGGAAAAGGGACTGACATCATTTCTCCTCCTGTTTTATCGCCAAGTTTCAAAAATGGAGGATTGGCAATAATATCTCTACATAAGCCCTTTCTCCTACTTGCTGGTATTTCAGGCGTGGGCAAAACCCGCTTCGTAAGAGAACAAGCGAAGGTGCATAATGTCAACCTGCTCAACTATTGCCTTGTTTCTGTTCGCCCTGACTGGCACGAACCCTCCGATCTTTTAGGGTATATTTCGAGGATCGGGCAACAGGGTCCACGGTACATGGCGACTGATTTTCTTCGCTTCCTTGTCTCTGCGTGGAAAGATGCTGTGGACACTGTTTCCGAAGGACAAATTGTATGGAAAGAGATAGAAAAGATGGTTCCCTTCTGGTTGTGTCTTGACGAGATGAACCTTGCCCCTGTTGAACAGTATTTCGCGGATTACCTCTCCGTTCTTGAAACGAGGGAGTGGTCCGAGGGGGGCTATTTTTGTGACCCCCTTCTGAAGGCCTCCGTCTTGCATCAACTTGATGAAACCGGGTTGAATGAATTTTGGCGAGACGTAGGTCTTCAAGGAGATGGGCCGAAAGAAGATGGTTTACGAAGTTTCTTTTTGAGTGAAATTGAGGGTATTCCGCTTCCGCCTAACCTCATCGTCGCCGGAACGGTTAATATGGATGAAACTACCCACAGTTTCTCCCGAAAGGTGATTGATCGGGCCCTGACCCTGGATTTTGGGGAGTTTTTCCCCAACGATTTCGGAGCTTTTTTCGAGCCTACGACAACGTTGCGCACCTTGGGAATTCCAAAAATCACCCATGTACGGAAGAAAGACCTAGCGGTTGTGCCCGCCGACCCTGAGGGTGAAAAAACGGTGGCCTTTTTATCATCGGTAAACCAAGTCCTGGAAGGGACACCTTTCCAGCTTGCCTTCAGGTCATTAAACGAAGCCCTTTCGCTCGTCCTCTGTTTTCTTCCCAAAGGCGACGGCGAATTGCAAGCCGTCTGGGACGATTTTCTGATGACAAAAGTGCTGCCGAGGATTGAGGGCGACGAGGACACTCTCGCTTTTGACGGCGATAAAAGCCTTCTCACAGAGCTTTCCGAAATTCTTCGGGAAGAGCTTCCCTTGATCTGGACTGACGGGAGAAAGGACCTTCTCAGGATGGAAAAGAACGGAGATGTCCTTTTCCCGGTTGAATGCCGATCCAAGCGAAAAATTACCTGGATGCAGGGTCGTCTGAAAAAAAGTGGATTTACTAGTTTCTGGCCTTAGTGTTCGAACCAGGAGCGACAGGGAGGCATAGAAATGCCGGAAATCCTTACACTCCAGGGAGATTATTGGAGCCTTGGTGTCTGGACACGGGATATTGAATCTCCGAGAAGGACCCTTCGACGTACTCTTGAAAAAAGAGGGAAAACCCTTCCGGAAACGGTTGTTCGTTTTTCCCCTGAAAGTGTGGTCTTGCGATGCGAATTCCAGGAAGGAAACAAGCCCGGTTCAATACATCTCCCGGATCCCTTGTTTTTCGAGAACCGTTTGTATGAGTTTGATTTTCGGTTTGCCGATTCTGTGGATTCTTCCCCTGAACCGCGGGTGCTCCATAGGCTTGTGTCCATTTGTGACGCCTTTCATTTGTCCGGCAGAAGTTTTCGGGGAAGTGTCAATTTCGGGAATAACATCGGCTGGTTTCGACTCGGCCTAAGGTTCTTTGTCGCGAAACGCCCGATGGAGCATTTTCTCGCGTTCGAGGTCTTCCCGACGAAAATGGACATGAAAGAAGACCTCGATCGAATAACTCAAATGGTGGATAAAACCTACCCCCTGTGGCGTTTTTCATTTGTTCAAAAAACGGAACAGGAGCTTGCCGCTTCGAAAAAACCTCATGAGCGTTTTCCCCTTCTTTGGCTCGCGTTATTCCGCTCACTTCGGGAAGAGTTGGTCACTGCCGTAACGGTTCTTTCACGTTCCCCTCATTCCAGGCTTGTTTCGAGAGACCGGCTTCTTCAGCTCGAAAAAATAAAAGGATCCGTCTCTCCCCGCCTTGAAGAGCGCATCGCGGAGGAGATTACGGGAGGCGGAAAACAACGCCGGTACAGGATCGAAACCCGAAAAAACAC
>JAAYJB010000349.1 GCA_012523155.1 Synergistaceae bacterium
TCCCTGCTTCCACGCTGGAACAGGTCGGTGAAGCGGTTAACAGGCTTGGGCCGAATACCCTGCTGCTTACCGAAAAGGGGTCGGAACTGCAAAAGCGGGGGAAGCAGCTGCCCACTTTACTGAAGAACAACTTCTTCACACGAACCTTCGAGGAGATCGTAGCCCTCTACAGCCTGCCCTCCTACGGGGAGACCGACCCGTCGCCGCTGGTGGCGCTCAGCTTCTGTCTCTTCTTCGGATTCATGTTTGGGGACGTGGGGCACGGTCTGCTCCTGGCAGCAGGAGCATGGTACCTGGCACGGAAGGGGATACTGAAAAAAGCTTTCGCATCTGTGATCCGGATCGCAGGGATCTCGGCAATGGTCTTCGGCTTTCTCTACGGAAGCGTCTTCGGCTCGGAGGAAATTCTGCCCTCACTCTGGACCTCTCCCATGCACGGCATATCGGACCTCATTCAGACATCTCTCTTCGTGGGCGTTGCATTTCTCAGCATGGGAATCATCGTCAACATCGTCTCCCTGAAGCGGAAGGGACGGATCGGGAAGATGCTCTTCGACGGAGAGGGAGCAGCCGGGCTCCTCTTCTACTGGACTGCGGCCGCTGCAGCTGCCATAGGATTCACATCGGGATCAGGGGCTCCGAAACCGCTGCTCGTGCTGGCAGGGATCCTGTTTATTGTGATCCTCTTCAGCTCGGTGCTTGAACGGCTCATCTTCGGCCCCCAGGGCGGGGACGAGGGTGGTGTGGTCCACACCTTTACAGTGTTCCACGACCTGCTCTCGTTTCTGAGCAACACTGCCTCCTTCGTCCGTCTCGCGGCCTTTGCCCTGAACCACGCCGGGCTTTCTGCAGCAGTTTTCATGCTCAGCGACATGGTTCACACCCTTCCCGGAGGTACTCTTTTCCGGGCAGCGGTGCTTATCCTGGGAAACATAGTGATCGTGGGGCTCGAGGGACTTATCGTCTTCATCCAGACGCTCAGGCTCGAGTATTACGAGTTCTTCAGCAAGTTCTACCACGGCGGCGGCCGTCCTTTCACCCCCGTGACCTGGAACGGAAAAAATAAAGAATAGACTACCGAGGAGGAATTTTTCATGAGCGGACTTGTACTTATAACAGGAGGTACGGCACTCGCCTGCGTCACTGGATTCTATCTCAGGGGGCGTACGGTGCGCTCTCCGCGGACGGTCCTTGGAGGGGCTCTTGCCCTGATGGGGGTACTTCTCGTCTTTGGTCTTGCGCTGACTCTTCTGCCCTCACCATCGACCGCTGCCGAGACATCACCGGCCTCCGCAGCATCGGGACTGGGCTTCCTGGGAGCAAGCCTGGCCACAGGACTGGCATGCCTTGGGGCGGGTATTGCCGTGGCGGTCGTGGGAGCGGCTGCGCTTGGCGTTGTCGGAGAAAAGCCTTCCATGCTGGGAACCACGCTTATCTATCTCGGGCTTGCAGAAGGCATCGCTATCTACGGGGTAATCGTCTCCCTCCTGATCCTCGGCAAGCTCTAGGGTAAAGGGCCCTCCGGGGATATGAAAGGCTTTCTTATAAGTGACAACCATGACTCCCTGGTCCTTCTGCGGCTTGCCGGCATTCCCGGCGTGGAAGCCCATGGCCCGGAAGAGACTGCGGCAGCCATAGAGGACGTTCTCAAAAACCGCCCTGACGTGGGAGTGCTCGTGATAACAGAAAAAGCAGCAGGCGAGGTCCCCGCTCTCGTACGGACGATCCGGCAGCGGGGTGAAACCCCTCTCCTGGTGGAGATCCCCGACCGCCATGGGAGCATGCGGCAGGGAGACTTTCTGACGCGGTACATCCGCGATGCGATTGGAGTGAAAATAGAATGACCGATTCAATTTCCGGAGACGGACGGGATTACGAGGTCCGCAATCCCGAAAAACTTGCCTCCCTGAAAAACCTGCTTCTCAGGAAAGCCGACGATGAACGGGAAGTTATACTGGAGTCCGCAAGGAAGGAGGCGGCTTCCTGGCTTGAAGAGCAGAACTCCGCCCTTGACCGGATGGTTGAGCAGATCCACGCAGAGGCCGTGAAGCGGGCTGAGGAGATATCGAAACGACAGATATCGGGAGCAGAGATGAACCGTACGAAAGACCGCCTCCGCCTTCAGAACAGCCTTCTTGACGAGGCGATCTCCATGCTTCAGAAAGAACTTGCAGCAATCAGGGAAAAACCATCCTACTCCTCCGTTCTCACGGGACTCGCCCTCGAGGCTTCGGAAAAGCTCCCCTCCGGAACGGCTGTGAAGATACAGCTCGCCCAGGAAGACGAATCTCTCGGCGAAGACCTTGCCGCACGGCTTGCCGGAATGCGTCCGGAACTTGTGGTGTCATTTGACCATGACCCTGCGCCGATTCTCGGGGGAGTCTGGCTCTCGGCACAGGATGGGTCGTGGCGGGCCCCGGCCGACTGGCGGGAGATCATATCTGAAGTGAAGGATCCACTCGCCGAGCGGATCCTGAATATACTGTGAGGACAAAGCGATGACCTCCGGACGGATCATAACGGTGAACGGGCCGGTCGTCAGGGCGTCGGGGATGAGAGATTTCGCCATGCGGGAAATGGTGAACGTCGGCAGCCTTGCCCTGCTGGGTGAGATCATCCGCCTCGACGGCGACGATGGCCTTATCCAGGTGTTCGAGGATACCGCCGGCCTTACCGTGGGTGAACCTGTGAAGGGAACGGGAAGCCCTCTTTCCATGTCTCTGGGCCCGGGGCTCATGGGCTCCATATTTGACGGCATCGGGCGTCCTCTCGGCCGCCTTCTGGAAAAAGAGGGATCCTTCGTCTCGAGAGGAGTATCGGTACCCCAGATAGACCCGGACAGGACATGGGAAATAACCCCTCTCGGGAAGGTCGGCGACGTGGTCACCCAGGGAATGGCTCTCGCCTCCATAAAGGAGACCTCGCTCGTGGAACACATGATCCTTGTGCCTGCAGGCCTGGAGGGAGAGATAACATCCATCCTTCCCTCAGGGTTTCACAGGGCTTCGTCCACGGTGGCCAGAATTCGTGATACTCATGGACGTGAACAAAGCATCCCCATGGTTACCCGATGGCCCGTGCGGACCCCCCGGCCCATTGCCGAACGCCTTCTGCCTGACGAACCGCTGCTCACGGGGCAGCGGGTCATAGACGGGCTTTTTCCCCTCTCAAAGGGGGGCGTGGCGGCGATCCCCGGCGGATTCGGCACGGGAAAGACAGTGACCCAGCACCAGCTCGCCAAGTGGAGCGACGCACGGATCGTTATCTACATAGGCTGCGGCGAACGGGGCAACGAAATGACCCAGGTGCTGGAAGAGTTTCCCGTCCTCGAGGATCCCCGATCGGGGAAACCGCTCATGGAACGCACGATCCTCATTGCCAATACATCGAACATGCCCGTGGCGGCCAGGGAGGCGTCAATTTACACGGGAATAACCCTGGCTGAGTACTACCGGGACATGGGGTACGACGTGGCCCTCATGGCCGACTCCACGTCCCGGTGGGCTGAAGCCCTGAGGGAGATCTCCGGCCGCCTCGGGGAAATTCCCGCAGAGGAGGGCTTTCCCGCCTATCTCCCAACCCGCATCGCCGAGTTCTACGAGCGGGCCGGCAAAGTCACTACGCTTGGCGGAACACAGGGAAGCATTTCCATCATCGGAGCAGTGTCACCTCCGGGGGGTGACTTTACCGAGCCGGTGACCCGGCATACGAAGCGGTTCATCCGCTGTTTCTGGGCCCTGGACCAACAGCTCGCCCGGTCCAGGCACTTTCCTGCCATCAGCTGGATCGACTCGTACAGTGAGTACGGAGACGAGGTGAAGGAATGGTACGCGCTGCATGTCGATCCCGCCTGGGGATCCCTGAGAGAGAGGGCACGGGCTATACTGGCCGAGGATGACAAGATCCAGCAGATCATTCGCCTCGTGGGCGAGGATGTCCTTCCGGACGACCAGAAACTTACAGCTCTCACGGCGTCCCTGCTCAAAAACGGCTACCTGCAGCAGGGCGCCTTTGGCCCTGATTCATACTGCCCTCCGGCCAAGGGGCTGGCCATCCTGGATCTTCTTCTCGGCTTCTACGAAAAAGCGGACAGGCTTCTGAAAAGAGGATGCCCCCTTTCGCTCCTCCGGGGAATGAAGGAACTCATCGAGCTGACGCATCTGCGGGAAATACCTTCGGAACAACAGGAAGTATTTTCAGACCTGAAAAAACGGCTCTTTGAACAGATGGAAACCATAGACCGTGAGCGGATCGCACCCGCGAGGGAGGGATAGGGGATGGCTATTGCTGAATACATGGGGGTTGAAAAAATAAACGGCCCGTTTCTGCTTCTCTCCGCAGTTCCGGGAATCGGGTACGACGAAATAGCCGACATTCTCTCCCCTGACGGTACTGTCCGGAAGGGACGGGTCGTGCTCGTGGATCAGAACTCGACCCTCGTACAGGTATTTTCGGGAACTGAGGGGCTGGTCCCCTCCTCCACCTCGGTCCGATTTCTCGGCAGGGAACTGGAGATTCCCCTTTCCCCCTCCATCCTCGGCCGGACTTTCTCAGGCCTGGGAGAACCCCGGGACGGCTGCGGCCCCGTACTGGGCGGCGCACGCCGTCCGGTGAACGGCTCAGCTATAAACCCTCTCGCCAGGGAATACCCCCGTGATTTTATTTCCACCGGCATATCGTCCGTAGATGTGCTGCTTACGCTGATTCGTGGACAGAAGCTCCCCATTTTCTCGGGAAACGGGCTGCCCCATAACCAGCTTGCAGTTCAGATAGCCACACAGTCAAAGCTCGTGGGAGCCGAAAATTTCGCCGTGGTCTTCGCGGGGATCGGAATCAAGCACGACGACGCAGCATACTTCCAGAACCGCCTCTCCGCCCACGGACAGGGAGGAAACCTCGTCCTCTTTCTCAATATGGCAGATGACCCGGTGATCGAGAGGATCGCCACGCCCAGGTTCGCATTGACGGCGGCGGAATACCTGGCCTTCGACCTGGGCATGCACGTACTGGTCATCATGACCGACATGACCAGCTACTGCGAGGCCCTTCGGGAACTTTCCGTGGCGCGGGGAGAGGTACCCAGCAGGAAAGGGTATCCTTCCTACCTGTACAGCGACCTGGCATCCCTCTACGAACGGGCCGGGGTACTCCGGAACGGCCGGGGAAGCGTCACCCAGATACCTATACTGACCATGCCCAACGACGACATCACCCACCCCATACCGGACCTCACCGGGTTCATCACTGAGGGGCAGGTCGTCCTTTCCCGTGATCTCGAAGCACGCGGAGTCTACCCTCCGGTGGAGATCCTGCCGAGTCTCTCGCGACTCATGAAGGACGGCATCGGCAAGGGATACACCCGTGAGGACCACCCCGGCCTCTCGGGACAGCTTTTCGCCTCGTACAGCAAGGTCCACGAGATCCGCTCTCTCGCGGGAGTAGTGGGCGAGGACGAACTCAGTACGGCGGACCGTGCGTCTCTCGCTTTCGGGGATACCTTCGAACAGTCATTCCTCAGCCAGGGGGCTGAGGAAAACAGGGAGATCGGGCAATCCCTGGACCTTGGATGGGAGTTGCTTTCCACCCTTCCCGTCCAGGAACTCTCCCGTCTCTCCATGGACGAGATCGGAAAGTACATCCGGAAAAAGGGCGCGTAAAAGTGAAGGAAGGGCCGGGGAAACTTCCCCGGCCCTTCCTTACTGGTTGTCATTCCGAAGGGCACAGCCCGAGGAATCTGGTTTTGAGGCCTTCAGAATCAAAACCGGATCCTTCGTCGCAAA
>JAAYJB010000058.1 GCA_012523155.1 Synergistaceae bacterium
ATATGACTTTCAGGAACCAGAAAATTCCCTTTACAGCTTTTAAAAATAATCGCTCCTTTCTTACGGTGGGAACCCTTTGCCTTTTCATTGTCTCTTTGTTCTTTTTTTCCCCTTCTCCGGAGGCGGACGCGGCTGCGACGGTCAGCAGGAGGGAATTTCTCTCCCAGCTGCTCCAGGCAAGGGGATTCCCTTATCCGCAGGGTATTTCGGATCCGGCTGATGCCGCTCTTCAATGCGATCTCATACCGTTCTTACCGGGGGCTGCTGGAGAATCGATTACCCGGAAAGAGGCCGTTATTTTTGCAGTTCACAGCCTGGGGCTCTTTCACGAAGCCGGGATGCTTCAATCTCAGCGCCTTCCCTTCAGAGACATCGGCAGGCTCTCTCCGTCCGAACGGGGATATCTTGCCGCTGCCTATTTCATGAAACCGCAGATAGTTAAAAAGGGAAATTCATTTCAGCCCGGGAAAAAAATTACTCCTGCTGAAGCGAAGGATATCTTCACGGCGATAAGGTCTGCGCAGAAGAAACTGGTCCTCTCCGTGAAATATGTTCCTGTGAAAGGGATATCGGTCCGCATTGAGAGGACAGGTACTTATTTTTCACTGCCGAAGTGGCGGGCTGTTGTGAACGGGTTTGATACAAGGGAGGATGCCGGGCTGTTTCGTGATGCCCTTGCAGGTCTCGGGATCGAATCTACCGTGGACAGCCAGAATTACGACTGGCGTGTCCGTTCCCTGTTTTCGGATGTTTACGGCCCCGTGCGTGATTTCCTGAAAGCATCGGGATCCCTCGGAAAAAAAGGCGTAGTGTTTTATTCCGGCAATGGATGGGACGCGGTAAACGCTCCCAGGTGCTGGATAATGGTCACCATTGACCCCGGGATGTACGATCTCAGACCCCTTTTCCCTCCTGCAGGACTCTCTGCCCTTGCCCCGCTCAGTGTTATGGCATCGGGTGCGGATGCGGCCATCAATGGCGGATTTTATTCCATTACAGGAAAAGAAAGCGGCAGTCCTATCGGTATCCTGATGGATCGTGGGGTCCTGGCGAGTCCCCCGTACAGAGGGCGGACGATCCTGGGTTGGAACAGCAGGAACAAGGCTTCTTTTGAACAGCTTGAATGGAGCGGTGAAGTCCATTTCCCCGGCGTAGGCTTTATGAACATCACTGCAGTAAACAGGAACGTCAGGGGAGATGGGGTCGTGTTTTTCACCCGCCACTTCGGCGAAAAGACACCGCAGCCGCAGGTTTCTGCGGCCGAGGCAGTACTGGACGGAAACACCTGTGTTGAGATCCGCCACGGCGGAGGTTTCCCCATTCCGCCAGGCAGGAGCGTCGTGGCTTTTTACGGTTCAGTTTCCCGCTTTGCTTCCGACCTTTCACCGGGCGACCAGTTGGACATTGTGCAGAAAATGCAGGGAGGAAGCCCTGCATGGGGTTCCATGACGTACGCAGTCCAGGGAGGGCCTTTGCTTGTCCGTAAGGGGGATGTCCTTTTCGAAACGGAAAACCTCAGCGACGGAGTGGTCAGCCGCAGGCACCCCAGGACGGCTATCGGGCTTACAGGTTCGGGGCAGTGGTTTTTCTTTGTGGGAGATGGAAGAAACGCTGTCCATAGCGTCGGATTCACCCTTGCAGAGACGGCTGATATACTGAAAAAAAACGGTGCGGCCTATGCTTTGAACCTTGACGGCGGAGGGTCTTCGTCTATCTTTTTGGGAGGTCGCGTTGTGAATGCCCTTTCTGATGGCAGAGAGCGGCCTGTAAGCTACGGAATAGGAGCATTTCGGAGGGGAGTGAACAAGTAAAAGACTGAAAGAAACTTTGGCAGACGTGTTTGCAGAAAGCAGATTTATGTTAGACTACACGGCGCAGCAGGATAAAAAAATCGGAAGGAGTTGTTCCAGTCTCATGAAAAAGAATTCGAAAAGTCTCGCCCTTTTTGCCGTTTCACTTTTTATGCTTGTGTTTCTTGCATCATCGGCTTTTGCGGAGGTGGTTCAAAAACATGTGAATTTTGGCCAGGATGCCAACAAAATGCAGTGGTATCTTATGACGTACGGGAAAAACGATGACGGAATTCATGTTGCAACCGCAAGGAAATACTATACGAATCCCGACGAAAAACAGAAGATCATTGACCTCATCGTCGAGAAATTCGGAACGGAACGTGAATTCGCCTCCGGTCTTTACTTCACCGAGTACGGATATGTCTATTCGAATGACGGGAAGTCATTTGCCGTGACCTACCTGAACCACTACAACATGGTCGGAAAGGAGATCCGGTCCACCGTGTATCCTGAAGGTGAGAGAGAGTTCATAGGAATGTCGTCGAACATGATCCCTTACAAGGCGTACCAGTACGCCAGTGGTAAAAAGAAACCGGCGAAATGATCCCTGATAAAACAACAAAGAACCAGAAAAGACACCCGGCCGGGTGTCTTTTTTCTTCGTTGCGTTAACGGCGAAAATACAGTAAGCTTCAATAAAAAGGGAGGGGATCACATGCCCATAATCAATATTCATCTGTTTGAAGGACGGACCGTGGATCAGAAGAGGAAACTTGCTTCCGAGGTTACAGACGCAGTATGCCGGTCACTGAATGTTGCTCCTGATGTGGTCAGGATCATCATGAGCGAAATGGCCGGGGAGAATTTTTCTATCGCCGGAGTGCTGAAATCCGACCAGCCGGCAAAGTAGCCGGTATTTCAGGAGCGCAGTGATGGAAAAAGTCCTGAAGACCCTTCGCAAGTGGTGGGAGGTTTTTGTCCTCTTTCACCACGGTACTTTTATTGACAAAAGGATGGCCGTGGTCCGCAAGGAGGCATTTGACATCAACGACAACCTGATGCTTCTCCTGTTCGGAGATTTTCTCGGCATCCCGAACCCCGTCTCATACTACATGCTCGAGCTTCTTCCATATGTAGCAGATGATCTGGAAACCTGGGAGCGCAGGATCCAGAACCGGAAGTTCATTATCGCAGAAAAGGCCGCTCAATATGACTTCGACTGAGGTGAAGGTTCACATGAAACGTTTTACATTCTTCGGGGGAAAGGGCGGCACAGGGAAGACTTCCTGTGCGGCAGCCTATTCTCTTTTTCTGGCATCGAAGGGCGTCAAGACCCTTGTGGTCTCCACTGATCCGGCTCATTCACTGGCTGATGCCTTTGATAAACCCATAGGCTTTCAGACCGCTCAGCTGGGTGATCGTCTCTGGGGAATTGAGATAGACGCGGAGGTTGAAGCCCGCAAATACATGAAGGCCGTCCAGGATAAAATGCTCGACCTCGTAAGTGCCGCTATCGTGGATGAAATAAAGCGCCAGATAGAGATCGCCTACATGTCCCCGGGTGCTGAGGAGGCCGCTATTTTTGACAAGTTTATCGAACTGATGGAGTCAGTCGGTGAAACATATGACGCCATTGTCTTCGATACCGCCCCCACGGGACATACACTGCGCCTGCTTACGCTGCCCGAAATACTGGGGGCATGGATCGAGCACCTGATCGAGAAAAGAAAAAAAGCCATGGATCTCATGAAATTGGCCGCCAGGTATGATAAACCCCTGGCGGAAAGGATAGAAAACGATCCGATCATAAAAACCCTTTCAGCCCGGCGAGATAAATTTTCCCTCGCAAGACGCATCCTGACGGATCCGCAGGAGTCCATATTCCACTTTGTCCTCAACGCGGAAAAACTGCCCATCCTTGAGACTGCAAGAGCGGTGGAGCTTCTCGGACGTCATGGTATTGCCGTGGGAGGAATCGTTGTGAACAAGGTTATCCCGCCGGAAGCCGGTTCATTCCTTGAGAAAAGGAGGCTTTCGCAGGAACAGTACCTCCGCGAGATCCGGACCCGCTTCGCTTCCATGAAAATCGTCGAGCTTCCTCTGCTGGATGATGATATCCAGGGAATGGAGCAGTTGGGACTCCTTTCTCCCCTGATGGAGGATCTGGGCGGATGATATCGGATACCCTCGAGAGGCTGGGAACATATGTATGCCTCGGCGGCGGGATCGGAAAAGCCCTGGATTTCCTCGTTTCTTCCGACCTTCATGCACTTCCCGAAGGGAAAATCCCCCTTTGCGGGGATGACGTGTTTCTCCTCGTCCAGCGAAGGCGTACATGTCCTCCGGAGGAAGAGCCTTTCGAGGCACACCGCAGATACGCTGATATCCATATAACACTCGAAGGCGAGGAGTGGCTCGGATATGCCCCTCTCGCCGATCTTTCCCCCCTCGCTCCCTATTCTCCCGGGAAAGACTGTGAGACGTTCACCGGAGACGGCGTTTTTTTCCGGGGGGCCCCTGACAGGTTTTTTCTTTTCTTCCCCTGGGATGCGCACAAAGCATGCATCACCATGGGTGAAAGGAGCGACGTACGGAAAATAGTCGTCAAGGCGGCTGTCGGAGGAGGCCGTCCGGAATGAAGATCGCATGTGTTCAGCTCCGGGCCCATGATTCAGCTTTCGCCCGTTCAGCACTTGAAAACGCCCTGGAACATATTGACCGTGCGGCTTCCCTGGGAGCGGAGCTTATCCTTCTGCCCGAGTCGCTGTATCCGTCCTATTATCTCGGCGGAGCCGATGGTGCCGACGCGGCCTGGAGAGAGCTTGACCCGCTGCCTCTTTTCTCCGGAAAAGCCCGGGAAAAGCGTGTATGGCTTGCAGCCGGCCTCGTTATCGAGGAAAAGGGCAGGCTCTTCAACGGGGCTGTCCTGTGGGGACCGGACGGGACCGAGAAACTCAGGACATTCAAATCGAATTTGTGGCATTTCGACAGAAAATATGTTTCTCCAGGCACATGTTTCCCGGTTGTTGAGACGCCTTTCGGAACTGTGGGCATGATCGTATGCGCCGACGGCAGGATTCCGGAGATTTGCCGGATACTTGCCCTTAAGGGTGCGAAGCTGGTGCTGGATCTTACAAACCTCACTTCCACGGGTCCCGATGTGGAAAAACTGTCAAACCCCCAGCTCGAATACATGCTCCCGGCAAGGGCCGCCGAGAACGGGATCTGGATCGCAGTCGCAGACAAAGTGGGGCTCGAGTCGGAATCGGTGCTCAACTGCGGAGGGAGCTGTATAATTGACCCTGAGGGAAGAATTGAGGCCTCGGCTGGATCATCGAAAGAAGAGATCCTTCTGGCTGATATCGATCTTTCCCTTCCGGGACCCCTCTTTCCAGAACGGCATCCCTCGCGGTATTCGGCCCTGGCTCTTCCAACAGAGGAGACGTCGGCTTACAAAAAACAGTTTGAATATATCGCTCCAGCCGATGATGAAATCTTCACGGCAATCTGCCGTTTTTTCTCCTCCTCCCGGGAGGAGTATATCGCCGCGGCGCGAAGGTTTCTTGCCCTGGCAGCCGACCAGGGCAACCTGCTCTGCTGTCTGCCTCCGGCCCCGGGAAAAAACACGCTGGAACTCGCGGAAATCCTTTCGGCCTCCATTCCTGAAGGCGGGCGGCTGGCGGTCATCCCCGGCCTGGATCCTTCGGGCAGGCCGGAGGCGGTGCTGTTTGCACGGAACATGGTCCTTGGAACTCTGAACAGCGAAGCTCTCTCTCCCCTGGAGACCTCCGCGGGAGCTATAGGTGCTGTATTCGGCGACGGCGGCTGGAATCCTGAACCTGTAAGATGCCTGATGATACAGGGTGCAGAGATCATTATCTGGATCGACGGCCAAAAGCGCCCCGGGAATTCCTCTTTGAATGTAGCCCGGACCAGGGCGGCGGAAAACAGGGTTTTTGTGCTTCACCTCTACGGAAATGACGCATCCATAATAGGCCCCTCGGGGGCTGTCCTGGCGTCGGCGCTCCGCAATGGAGACCAGGCGGTCTCGGCCATGATCCGCCGGGCGGAGAGTAGGGCGAAAACAGTTGTGCCGGGGACAAACATAATTTCCGGCAGAATTCCTGAAGCTTACGGGGAACTGATCGCGTCAGGCGAAGAGGAATGCCGTGGCGGGAATTGATGTGAAAAGCTCAGGTGACGAATATTTTATGAAGATCGCCCTCACTGAGGCAGCTGAAGCTGTCCGCCGGGGAGATGTTCCTGTAGGTGCGCTGGTTGTCATGGAAGGGCGGGTGCTGTCCGCTGCCTCCAACAGAAAGGAAAAAGATCCGACCGCCCATGCGGAAATACTTGCCATCAGAAAGGCGGCATTGCTGCTCGGCACGTGGAACCTTCGGGGGGCTGAGCTCTACGTCACCGTTGAACCCTGCCCAATGTGTGCCGGGGCACTTGTACTCTCCCGGATCAGCCGGCTTGTTTTCGGATGTACTGATCCGCGGGCGGGTGCGTGCGGTACCCTGTACGATATTGTGCGGGACACAAGGCTGAATCATCGGTGCATCGTAAGAAGCGGAGTGCTGGAAACAGAATGTGCGGATCTTATGACCTCGTTCTTCAGCAGAAGACGCAGGGAAACATTCCACAGGTCACCGGAAAAGGAGTGAGAGAAGTGAAGACCCTGTCATACGGGCATCAGTACATCGACGAAGAAGATATCAAGGCGGTGGCGGAGGTTCTCAGGGGCGACTGGCTGAGCCAGGGCCCGTCCGTCGAAGCCTTCGAGAACGCTTTTGCCGACTATGTCGGCACACGGCACGCAGTGGCATTTTCCAACGGAACGGCAGCGCTTCACGGCGCGTACTTTGCTGCGGGAGCGTCCCGCGGAGATGAAGTGCTCACGAGTCCGCTCACCTTTGCGGCCACGGCCAATGCGGCCCTTTATACTGGTGCGGTCCCTGTTTTTGCTGATATTGATCCTGCTACCGCGTGCCTCGACCCGGAGAAGACGGCAGAGAAAATAACTCCGGTAACAAAAGTGATCGCCCCGGTGAGCTTTGCCGGATATCCCGCCGACGTTCCCGCATTTCTTGAAATCGCCCGCTCCTGCGGGGCCGTGGTCGTAGAGGATGCATGCCACGCCCTGGGAGCCTGCAGAGGAAGCGTCAGGGTGGGAAAGGAGGCCGACCTCACTGCGTTCAGCTTTCATCCGGTAAAGCATATCACAACCGGAGAAGGAGGAATGGTCACCACCGATTCAGACGAGTATGCCCGCAGGCTTCGTCTTTTCCGCAGCCACGGCATCACGAAGGATAGGGACACCATGAAGGATGAACCGGACGGACCCTGGTTTACAGAGATGCAGGTGCTCGGATACAATTACCGGCTCAGTGACATACACTCGGCCCTCGGGCTGAGCCAGCTGAAAAAACTCGACCAGTTCGTGCGGAGGCGGAAAAGTATTGCCGCGCTCTATGATTCCCTTTTCGAAGGAGTATCCTCTCTCCTTGTTCCTCCTCAGCACGAAGGCCATTCCTATCACCTCTATCCTCTCAGGTTCCCTGCTGAAAGGCGCCGTGAGATTTTCGAGGAGCTCCGCACGAGGGGGATAAGGGGAATGGTTCATTACCCGCCTGTTCACCTGCATTATTTCTACAGGCAGGAATTCGGGTGGAAGAGGGGCGACTTCCCATGCTCCGAAGAGTTTTACTCAAGGGTGATAAGCATACCCATGTATTACGGCCTTTCTGACGACGATGTACGGCGTGTGGCCGGTGAAATCCGTTCCCTTTCGGAATGATTTCGGCCGTATCGGTAAATTTACCTGGACTTTCAGAGGTTTTCCGGATAGAATCTTTCCTGAGTTTCAATTTAACGGACGTATTTGAGGGGGTAGTTGTATGTTTTCAATGAGGCGTATCAGTATTGCTTTATCAGTGGCCCTGCTTCTTGTTTTTGTTTCCGGAGCGGTAGCCTCAGCAAATGAGAAAATCGGTGTTATCGATTCCCAGAAGATCATTTTCCAGCACCCGAAATTCGAGGGAGTAACCAAGAGGCTTCAGCAGATCAGCAGGACGAAGGAAAACGAAATGAAGCTTGCCGTGGATAAAGAGCCTGATCAGAACAAAAAGGCTCAGATCTTCAACGCGAAGCGTAACGAACTTGCACAGGAAGAACAGAAACTTATGCAGCCCATCTTCAAGGAAGCCGAGCTTGCAGTCCGCACTGTAGCCAAGGTGAAAAAGGTTACCGTCGTGATCGAAAAATCAGCCGTTTACTTCGGAGGAATTGACATTACCGACGATGTGATCCAGGAACTGAAAAAGAACGCCGCCAGAAAGTAGGCAGATTCCCGAAGCTGAAAAACTGGAGTGAAATAATGACAGGGGGGCCTGCCTTCCTCTTTTTCAGGGGGAAGCGCGTTTGCCCCCTTTTTCTGTATCCGGAGGAACGTTTCATGGTTTTCAAACTACTTGTAACAGATATAGATGAGACCCTTTCCCGGGGCGAATGCGTGTCGCCGGAAGTGTCCGCTGCATGCCGGCGTCTGCATGAAAACGGCTGGAGCCTCATGGTGGCGACAGGGAGAATTCTTGCGACTGCAATATCGCATATCCGCGGGATCGAGGCATTCCTGCCCGCGATAGTGTATGACGGCGGCAGGGTCATGGATCCCGCTTCAGGAAAACCGATCTGTGAAACCCTCATGGACACACAGCTTGCCCTGGAAATTGTGACCGCAGGATGGGATCATCCCGTGGAACTCCAGATAATAGGTGACGAACGAGCGTTCTGCAGGCGGAGCGACTCCATGACCCGGGATTTTTTCCTTGCCTCCGGCATTCCCGTGGATCATTCACTCACCCGGCCTTCAGTTCCCCATGACGTTTTTCGTGTGATCTTTCACGGTTCTCCCGTACATATCCGAACACTGCAGGAACACCTGAAAACACTCTTTCACGGAAGAGCGGGAATTGTTCAGGCAGGCGAAGGCTTTCTCGATATATTACCCCCCGGAGTTTCCAAAGGGAGCGCTCTTAACTCGTGGCTGGATACATGCCCCGAATCCCCCGATATTATCGTCGCCGCAGGCGACCATCACAATGATCTAGAACTGCTCGCCGCAGCCCATATCGCTGTGGCTCCTCAAGATGCCGCTGAAGATGTGCTCAGAGTGGCCAAAGTAATAATGCCTCCGGCGGACCGGCATGGTTTTGCAGTAATGGCCGAATGGCTTCTGAAATGGGAAGTGACCCGTGACGAAATTACTGGTTCTGTAGTATTATAAAAAAGTAGACAAAACGAGGAAAAATTCCACCAGGGAGGAGAAAACATGCCGGAGACAACCAGTTGGTCCCTTGTTCAGACGGAGTTCCCGGAGGACTGCAATATCATCCTGGGACAGAGCCACTTCATCAAAACGGTTGAGGATCTTTTCGAGGCACTCGTAACATCCTCTCCGTCTCTCAGGTTCGGTATCGCTTTTTGCGAGGCGTCGGGAGACTGTCTTGTACGGAGGGAAGGGAACGATGAGGAACTTGTGGCCGTTGCGGTTGAGAATGCGAAAAAGATTGCGGCCGGTCACTCTTTTTTTATTGTGCTCAGGAACGGATACCCAATTAATGTCCTGAACAGGGTGAAGGACTGCCAGGAAGTATGCCGTATCTTTGCAGCGACGGCAAACCCCCTTCAGGTCATCATATGCGAGAGCAGCCAGGGCAGGGGCATCGCAGGGGTTATTGACGGATTCAGGCCTGTCGGTATTGAAACGGATGACGATGTGGAGAACAGAAAACAACTCCTCCGCTCGATCATCGGCTATAAACGGTAAGCGTCAGAAAAATGGAGTTGCCTCATTTGCCGTTTACCCGGCTAAAGAAGACCGGAGGCGCTTGCATTGGCGGAGTGCCGCTTTTTTTGATCCCATTGAGGAGGATGACGAAATGAAATTGCGGGACATGGTTCAGGGTATCAGGGCGGACGTCTTATACGGTGAGGAACTGCTGGACTCCATAGACATAGAATATGCGTACGGGGCCGATCTCATGAGCGACGTGCTCGCATTTGCCCGTCCCGGATCGCTTCTTCTCACCGGACTGACGAATATCCAGATTATCAGGACGGCCCAGATGCTTGATATACCGGCAGTAGTCTTCGTAAGGGGAAAAAAGCCCCAGGAAGCTGCTGTCAAGCTGGCTTCCCAGATCAAAATGCCGGTTTTGCTCTGCCAGATGAGTATGTTTGAAACCTGCGGAATTCTATTCGCGAAAGGCGTGCTGCCTTGTCATATTCCTGACAGAGGGGTGTAAATAGTGTTCGAGGCTCCCTACGTCGAAGAATATTCCGTACAGGCAGGAGATTTCACCGCCATCGGTGAGGCCTCCACTAAATTCCGGGCGACACTGAAGATGCTCGGTATACCGTCGGAAATTGTCAGACGGGCGGCGGTGGTGGCATATGAAGCTGAAATGAACGCCCTTATTCACGCAGGAGGCGGGACCCTCTCCATGACTGTTACACCCGATCACCTTGAAATCAGGGCCGCTGACAGGGGGCCTGGCATTCCCGACATAGCGCTTGCGATGCAGGAGGGATATTCCACCGCTTCGGACGAGATCCGTGAACTTGGTTTCGGGGCAGGGATGGGGCTTCCCAACATAGAACGGAATTCGGATACGATGGTAATTGACACTGAAGTAGGGGCGGGTACTGTTCTCATGGCAACAATAAGATTTTCTGCCGCAGAAAATCAAAAGTCCGGAGAAGGCAGACAGGCAGCGGAGCAATAACGCAAAGGGGTGGTAGAAATGTCCGGCGGTATAAGAGTCCGTGAGGAGCGATGCAGGGGATGTGCAAACTGCATTAAGTCATGTCCCACCGAAGCTATACGTGTCATCGACGGCGTCATAAAAATCATCCCGGAACTTTGCATAGACTGCGGCGAGTGCATCAGGAGCTGCAGGGACAAAGCCATAACGGTCAACGAAGACGAGTGGGAGCTTATCCGGTCAAGGGAAGGGCTTGTGCTGATGGCTGACCCGACGTTTTATGTCCAGGTAGGCGCCTATTCCCGCCCCAGGCTTATGAAGGAAGCTTTGGAACAACACGGGCTGCGGGACATTGCCGAGTATGCATCCATTGCCTTCGACCTTGCTGCATACGCGTCTGCCGGTATCATCCGCGAAGGCGGAGACAACCTTCCTTATATTTCCACATATTGCCCTGCCGTCATTCGCCTTATACAGATAAACTTTCCGGAACTCACGGGAAGGATCCTTCCCGTAGAGTCACCGCTCGAAACAGCTGTAACAATCTGGAGGGAAGCCACGGGAGCGAAGGAAAAAGTGACCCTTGTCGCTCCCTGCCCTGCAAAGGCCACCCTTGTCCGAAACCCCGTGGGAAGGAAAAAAAGCTCCATCGAATACGTAGTAAGCGTCAAGAGGGTCATCCGGGATCTTCTCGCATATAACGTGAAAGTTACGGGAACCCGCACGAAGGCTATCAGCAGAAGATGGCTGCTCTGGTCTATTTCAGGAGGCGAATCAAGGCACATAGCGTCTTTCTGCGACAAGGGGCTCACCTCGGTCTCGGTCTCAGGACTAAGGAACACCATGGACCTGCTCAACGAACTGGAGCTGGGCCGTCTCAATGGTGTTGACTTTGTCGAATGCCGTGCGTGTGATCTCGGGTGCATCGGCGGAACGGCAACATACGAATCCCGTTTCCTTTCGCAGCTTCGCCTCGAAAACATTGAGACGGAGTGGATGCCGTCACAGGATGAGATGGAGGAGATAAGAGCCTTGTATGACAAGGATATCTGGCGGCTTGTTTCTCCGATCCAGGTCAAGGAACGCCTGCCTCTCTCCCAGGATCTCGGGGAGGCGATGGCGAAGCTCAGGGAGATGGATGCCATCTACGCGAGTCTTCCTCACATCGACTGCGGGGCATGCGGCCGCCCAACCTGCCGTGCACTTGCAGAGGATATCGTGCGGGGACAGGGCAAAGAAACAGACTGTGTATTCAAGCTCAGGGATCGTATAAGTCTCCTCAGCGGAGAGATCCGCGATCTCTCGTCAAGGCTTCCCCATACCATCCATAATTCCGGAAAAAGGAGGCCGTCTTCGTGAAGATTTCAGAGATAGTTCGGCAGCTCGACCTGAAAACCTATTCCGCGGGAGATGGTGAACGGGAGATCTCCGGAGTTGTTTCGGGAGACCTGCTCAGCTTTATCATGGCCGAGGCCAGGGAAGGATGGATGTGGATCACCGTTCAGGTCCATCTCAACGTGGCTGCAGTAGCTGTGCTGAAGGACGTTCCCTTCGTCCTGCTCGCATCAGGGAGGCAGCCGGAAAAAGATCTTGTGGAGCGGTGTGCCGCTGAAGGAATTACCCTTGCGGGCACCCCCTTTTCCTCCTACGAGGCTGCCGGAAGACTATGGGAAACAGGGCAGAGACTGCGGGAATGACTCTCTCTCCCTACTGGGTCGACCTGCACCTTCACACTGTTCTTTCACCGTGCGGCGAACTGGAGATGGGAGCCCCCGAGATAGTTGAAGCCTACAGGAATGCAGGCATATCGCTCTGTGCCGTGACCGATCACAATGCTGCAGACAACGTCCCTGCAGTCTCAGGCGCAGCCGGAGGGAACCCAAAAGTTCTTGCCGGGATGGAAGTGCAGACATCCGAGGATATCCACATAGTGGTCATATTTCCTTGTCATGAAGAGGTAATGAATTTTCAGGCCTGGCTGTGGAAAAAGATGCCTCCCGTAATGAACAGGCCGGAAATATTCGGAGACCAGCTCATCATAAACAGCGGGAACGGAATAATCGGAGAGCAGGAAGTCCTTCTCGTCCAGGGCGCCGGGTACAGCGCAGACGAGGTGGCATTGGAAGCGGGGGGGCGGGGAGCGATCGTCATCCTGGCCCATATGGACAGGCCCTCCTTTTCATACGA
>JAAYJB010000059.1 GCA_012523155.1 Synergistaceae bacterium
ATTTCTTCCCTTTTCTTGAAACAGCGAGCAGGTTTACTCCGTACCTCGTCCGGAGACGCATATCCGTCGCAGAAAGCCCTGAAAGAGACGATCCGGGCATGCAGACAAGCTCCCGTATCACTATCTCATCCTGCCTCTCGCTGTCATGGCCGTCTTCCTCGTCTTCTGAAGGTTGGCCCCCGTAATACCCCCTATAACTGTCCAGGAGATGATCCCGGCCAGGATGATTTTTCTCCCCGTCAGAACCGTCTTCGGAGTCGACCTCCTCTTCCAGTTTGAGTCCCGCTTCGGAAAGCAAAGCTGAAAGAGATTCAGGTTCCGCCTCTATTACGAGAATATCACCGTTCCTGAGCACATATCCCGGATGCGGCGCCACAACGTGAAAATCGCCCCTCACCATGCCCAGGACCTGTGCGTCAGCCCCTTCCAGAAGGATTTCCAGTTCCCGCACCGTTTTGTTTTTGAACGGGCTGTCCTCGCGAACACTAACTTCACTGAGATATGCCCCTGTTTCGAAGCCGTCCGCACCCGACCGTTTCTTCCGGGGGACGAGCCTCCAGCCGATAAACCCAATAAAAAGCACCCCGATGATAGTTATTGCCGCACCCACTGGCGCGAAATCAAACATGGAGAATGCTCCCCTTCCCGCCTGGGCTCTGAAACCTGAAATGATGAGGTTTGGCGGAGTTCCAATCAGTGTAGCCGTACCGCCGAGAATGCAGGCAAATGAAAGGGGCATGAGCATTTTGCCCGGAGGGAGTCCATGGTCTTCAGAAGCACGTATTGCCGCAGGCATAAGGAGTGCAAGAGCTCCGACATTGTTCATGAAGCCTGAGAGAACTGAGCCGAGAGCTGAAATCGCAAGTATCGAAAGAGCAGGTCCACCGGATGATGGGAGAAATTTTCTTGCGAGTGCGTTGACTGCACCGGTGATCTGAAGCCCATGGCTGAGAACGAGAACACAGGCAACAGTGATCACTGCCGGATGGGCGAATCCTGAAAAAGCGTCTTCAGACGGGACAAGACCTAAAAAAACACATGACAGGAGGGCAGCCGAAGCAACAATATCATGCCGCCACCTTCCCCAGATAAATAATCCGACCGTTGCGGCCAGGATTGCTGCAATCATTATCTGCGATGAAGTCACGATCTTTTCTTTCCCCTTTCAGAAAGCGGAATAAATGTCCTGAAACAGTATGGACACAGTATAGAGCATTGTTTTATGAAAAGGGAGATTCATGCCTTTAAAAGGAACAGGGGAAAGATCGCTCTCTCCCCTGTTCCTATACTGTCTATTTCTTGAATATGGATTCGAGAAGTTTCTCCTTCAAAATGTCCTCCGGCTTTTTCGGTTCAGGTTTCGGTGCCGGTGCCGGTGCCGGTGCGGGGGCAGGTTTAGGTTTTATTATTTTCTCCAGTATTGCCTGTTCAGGAGTCTTTGCAGGCTGAGGGACAGGTTTCGGCTGTTCGGCAGGCTTTGTATCCGCAGGTGCTGTCTGCTGGGCCCCCTTGGCAACCTTCAAATTCGAAACCCCGGGCTTCTCCATGGTCCCTCCGAGAGAAAACGACACATCCCTGAAATCAGCTGCCGACATTCCTTTTTGTGCCCCGCCGACTATCCCCTTGAGCACGTCCTCAAGGGCTCCCGCGGTGAGACCTCCAACAGCTCCTCCCGTGAGCGCGTTTATCAGCTGTATGTTGACGTTTCCTGCGCACTGCAGCTTTAGGGTCCCTTTGGGGCCGATAGGACCTTCAGCTGTAAGAAACTTGTACAGGGTATCATTCTTTGGTGCGTTGACACGGGTCCCCTTGTCGAGGATTATCCGGCCTGTTTCGATGCGGAAAGGTACGGAGACATCCGCATAGCGGATCCCCGAGGAGCCGTAGAGCTTCGCGACAATGTCCACCGCCTTGAATCCGGTGACAGCACCCGAGCCTACGGAAGCGTTTCCTTTGCCTGACACGGCAAATTTAGGGCCGAAAGAACCAGAAACATTCGCCGATCCCTTTGCCTGCCCTGTGATCTTACCTCCCATGCCGCCGGTGAAGTCCTGTACGACTCCGTTGATGTCCACTCCGCTGAATTGGGCACTGTGGGAAAACTTGAGTGTACTGATATCCAGCGACCCACTACCTGTGATCTTCCCACCGTAGAAGTTCACTGAAGCACCTTTTCCCCAGAGCGTATTCCCTTCGAGTGATACGGGGTAGGAGAGATTTGAGGCCTTCAGTCCCATAACGGTCAGCGAGGGAGATGTTATCGATCCCTGCCCCTTTCCTGACGCACCGGCAAATCTTCCCTTGAAGGAGGCATTGACCTTGCCGGCAATATGCAGTTCCTTCGCGTCGGGCATTCCGGAGGTAAGGGCGCCGAGATCAAGTTCACTGCCGGAAATATCCACGGTTACATCGGGAGATGCGCCAAGCTTGATGTTTCCTGTTCCTGAAAGGGTTCCACCCCCGAAACCTGACTTGAATTCGTCTATCTTCATCTCTTTCATGCTGCCGGAGAGTCCGAGCGATACATTCGACGCCGCCAGCCCCGACACGGTAACCCTGGGTGAGGCCGCCTTCACGGAAATGGAAGGATTGGAAAATGCGCCTTTGACGGTCACGGTCCCGTCCAAAGCACCTCCGAGGGGGACAGCCAGCCCACCGGTCTTTGCGAGAGAGGCCAGGTCGGCTCCTGATACTTTTACGTTAAGATCAAGGCTTCCTTCATCGCCCGGTTTCGCACCGAGTGTGACTCCGCCGGAGGCCGAAATGGAGCCCTTGCCGCTTTTTGCCGATGCTGAATTGATCGTAACCTTCTGTCCCGTCTTCTTCAGCTTCACGGAAAGGTTTGTCAGGCCGAGCCCCTCGAGAGCCGCTGAATCTGCCCCTACATCCAGGTCAAGATCAGCCCCGGCTATATTTTTAAGATCGCCTGAAAGCGACGTTGCGACGCTGAGGTTTTTCAGCGACACAGAGTCAAGCAGGCCGAGGGATGCCGAAGAAATCGTCAGGTCGATCTTCGGAGATGCTGCATTTCCTGTAACTACCGCTTTCGCGTTGGCAGCTCCCTTGATTTTGAACTGGGCGATATCCGGATAAAACGGCGCAAGCGCTCCGGGCTGAATATTCTTCAGTTCGGCCGTGATATTGAGTTTCTGACCGGCGCTCACTGTTCCGGAAGCGGAGAGTGCAGCCCCCCTCCATTTAGCAGACGCCGAGGAAATGGAGACCGCGGATCCCTTCAGTCCGAACGAAACTGACGGAGATTCAATTGTTTCCTTCATGGCGGAAACCTTTTTGCTCCAGATTTTCCCCGACACATTCGGGGCTGTTGCCGCCCCCTTCA
>JAAYJB010000060.1 GCA_012523155.1 Synergistaceae bacterium
AAGCACTGCTGAACAGCAGTACAGGATCAGCGGAGCAACCGACTGGACAAAAAACATTAGACATCATCCTCCTTCAATGATCTCAATGATGCCTCCGATTCTTTGCCGTGTCAAGAAAAAAAGGGGCCCCGCAAATGATGAGGGCCTGGGGCGGACCTTTCATCCTGCGGGACCTGTGCGTGGGGAAGTTCATCAACCGAACGAAGTTGTTTTTTTATGTAGCCATATTTTCGCCCGTTTTCCCTGAAATGCCAATAGTATTGGTCATTCAGTCCATTTTGTTCATATTGTTTTCAGCTGGGAGATACGGACGAAATAGCATATAATGTGAACCGGGGAGGAGATACAAATGGTTGTACAGCTTCCTGTTCGGGTTCTTATAGCGGAAGACGACCCCATGATCTGCAGTCTTCACACGCAGGCAGTCCGGCAGATAAACGGGTTCATGCTTGCCGGGACAGTAAGCAATGGTCATGAACTTCTGGAGTTTTTCCGGAATGACACTGCTGACCTCATCATCATGGATATTTTCATGCCCCGCATGTCGGGTCTCGAAGCCCTCAAAAAGCTGAGGGCAAAGGGAAACACAGCTGATGTTATCCTCGTCTCTGCGGGCAAAAAGATGGACCTTGTCTCAAGGGCACGGACGCTGGGAGCATTCGACTACATGATCAAGCCCTATACCCTCGACAGGTTCCGGGCATCTCTCGAATCATACCTCGAACACAGAATGCTCATGAAAAAAACCCGTGAAGAGGCAACGCAAGAGGACGTTGATGCCCTTTTTGAAAAGGGGCTGCTTTCTCCCGTACCTGCGGAAGACCCCCTGCCGAAAGGATTTCAGCAGGAAACCCTTCAGCTTGTTTTTGATTGCCTTCAATCATCTGAATGCCCTACGGCCCTTGAAATCGGGAAAAAACTCTCCCTGTCCCGCACGACGACCCGGCGATACCTGGAATACCTTGCAGTAAAAGGAAAAGCTGCCGTGAAATTTGAATACCGCTCAAGCGGCCGCCCGCTCAAGCGGTACTGCTCCATTGAAAAAGATTGAACGGAACAGGCAAAATCATGATGGACAGGTTTGCCTGACATGAAAGACGAAAAAAAAGCTGAAGTCCACCTTCCAGCAGCAAGCGGAAACTCCATTAATACCCGACAAACGAACGATTCCTTTTTTTCCGTCGCGAAAATTTGCGAAACCGCTATCTCCTCGGTTCTGAAAGAAACCCGTCAGAAAAACATGCAGGTCTCACTGTCAATCGACCCCTCGGTGCCCCATCTCCTAAAGGGCGATGCCACACAGCTCAGAAACGTACTGCGGACAGCTCTCGTAAATGAAATGACAGGAACTCCATCGGGACCGATCGCCCTCTCAGCGGTGACAGGACGTTTTTCTCCCCCCGTTGTGGAAATCCGGTTTTCCATCTCCGGCGCCGGAACTCCCTTTTCGTTCCGCCTCCCATTTGAAGATGCCTCCGAAGAACAGCGCAGCCCCGGGCAACGAAATCATCAGGAAAATACGGCTTCCCCGTCCGCTGAGACACCAATCCTATTCCTTATGAAAACAACGGGAAGCGACAGGGAATTCGCAGAGCACATGGCGTATCAATTCCTTTCGGCGGCTCCCCGGCTTATAGACGATCTCAGGCAGGCTAAAAAATCAGGGGATCGTGAAACCATTCATTCACTTGCCCACAGAATAAAAGGCAATTTTGCCTGTTTCGGCATAAGGAGGGGCGAGGAGATCGCCCTTGCCATGGAAGAAAGTGCATTGACCAATGAGGGGGAAGACATCGCCGCCCTGTTTCTCCCGTTGATCGCCGAGGTAAAGCTTCTCGTCCGGAGTCTTCAGAAAGAGACAGGCACAGGGTAACGGAAGATCCGGGGTTCGGCCCGACGGCAGGAAAAGGACCTGTTACCTGAGTCTCAGCCGTGTGAATTCATCATCTGCAAGATCTATCCACAGAAGCTGATCTGAAAGTACTGTCCCCTTCCCTGTGAGCAGCTTTATCGCCTGCGCGCATTCGAGGGCTGCCACCACGGCAGGGGTGAAGGGAGGATTTCCCGTCTCTTCTTCGATCCCTTTATCGGATTCCCCCGCGAGATATCCTGTAAGTGCATCCTCGCCGGGGAGAACAACTCCCACCTGCCCCCAGAAACCGGCAATTGCAGCAGAAACAAGGGGAATTTCCCTCGAGGCGCATTCCGCAAAAAGGACGCGCCTGCCCGAAAGGCTGTCCAGGCAATCCACGGCAAGGTCTATCCCATCAAGGATACCCTCAGCCGTGAAAGGATCAAACCTGCACTGCCTGCCCTCCGCATCCACTGCCCCATTGATCTCCAGTGCTCTTGCAGCGGCTGCCCTCGCCTTGGAAACACCGATCAGGTTCTCTGTTGCAAGAACCTGCCTGTTAAGATTCGTCTCATCAAAAACATCGCCGTCTACGAGAACCAGTCTTCCCACACCTGCCCTGGCCAGAAGGTCGCTCACCAGCCCTCCCAGCCCTCCGCATCCTATCACCGCAATGGATGACGTCAAAAGGCGGATCTGTCCTTCAGGCCCCAGTGTGCCCATGTTTCTAATATAACGTGAAGGAATAAAGCCCTGCTCAAGAGAGAAGACTTCTGCTTCCGCAGGCGAAATGCCCTGCTCCTCCGCGGCATTCCGAAGCGCGAGGAAGGAAATCATTTTCCATTGACCTATCATTTCAGCATCAAGCGCAACAGACTCGAACCAGTTCACGCAGACCACCTCCGCTCCGTAAAATTATACAGGAAATCTTCTTTGAGAGAATTGACAAACTTAACTATTTGATATAAAAAGTATATGAGTGAATAGGTATAAGAAGAAATTCAATTTAATACTCCTTCGACCTGCCGTTTCTCCAGGAGAATTGGCAGGCACTGGGCCGGGAAAGCGATTTTTCGGCCTGCCGCGTTTGCAAAGAAGGATCAGCCGACTGCAGCCTGTCGGTGATCCTTCTTTTTTTATGAGACAGGAAGAAAGAGAGATTCAGGAGACCAAGGAGGCGGTATATTTATGGACAAGTTCGGAAAGATTCTGCGCGTCAACCTGACCACGGGAAGCATTACACGAGAGAGTTTGTGTGAAAAGACCCTGAAGGAGTTTATCGGCGGCCGCGGATACGCGACCAAGGTCCTCTACGATGAAGTTCCTGCAGGAACTGACCCTCTTTCCGCGGAAAACAAGCTCATTTTCGCCAACGGTCCTCTCACCGGGAAAGGCGCACCATCAGCAGGCAGGTACATGGTCATCACCAAGAGCCCGCTCAACAACTGCATCGCCAGCAGCAACTCGGGAGGTTTCTGGGGAGCGGAAATGGCACGGGCAGGGTGGTTTATGCTCATCCTGGAAGGCAAAGCGCAGAAACCTGCGTATCTCTGGAT
>JAAYJB010000350.1 GCA_012523155.1 Synergistaceae bacterium
CCTGACATACAGGCAGTTGAATATTACCATATTTTCCTTATATCGACAATGATAATCCTTATCATTCATTGCCTCCATGGAGAACCTTTTAGGGCAATACTCTGAAAGCAATTCCTATTTTCCACCAAAAATAGCAATTTACAGGTATACTAATAAGATATCAGCAAAAACAGGCAGGTGGTGACCATTATGAAGGGAATCGGGGCGTCCCCGGGCATTGCTGTGGGCAGGGTCGTTATACACTGGAAGGAACAGATCGACATCCTCAGGGAATTCGTCGAGGAGCCCGAAAGAGAAATCGGGCGCTTCCGAACTGCCATGGAATTTGCGGGAGAGCAGATCCGGGAGACCTATTCCCGGGTGCTGGAAACGGTAGGTCCCGGAGAGGCGGCGATCTTCAAGTCCCACGGTCTTATGCTGAGAGACCCTGATTTCGTAGGCCAGATCGAGCGAATGATCCTCGACGAGAGCATCAACGCCGAATGGGCGGTCAAAACTGTTGCCGACAACCTCATACAGATCTTTGAAAGCATGGGGAATGATTACATGAAGGCCAGGTCGGACGACGTGAAAGATATCTCCGATCGAGTACTCAAGCTCCTGCTCCAGGTGGGAGGGGTAGACCTTTCAAATCTCGGAGAAAAATCCGTGGTCGTGGCAAGGGAAATAACCCCCTCGGACATCTCCCAGCTTGACAGGGACAACACCCTCGGGATCATCTCGGAAACGGGGGGAAAATCGTCTCACTCCGCCATCCTCGCCAGGACCCTGGAGATCCCGGCCGTCATGGGGGTGAGGGACATTCTCGACTACGTTGAAAACGGCGATCTCATCATCGTCGACGGAGAAACGGGGCTTGTCTTCATAAATCCCGACGAAGAGACTGTCGCCCGTTACGAGGACCTTCTGGCAAAGTACGAGTGCTTTAAGAAAAGCCTGTCGGATATCCGCGGAATGAGCACCGTGACCCTGGATGGTGTTGAGATCGAACTCGCCGCAAATGTAGCTTCTCCGAAGGACCTCGATGATGTCTTCAAGAACGACGGTGAGGCCATTGGCCTGTACCGCACTGAATTTCTCTACCTGGACAGTTCCCTGCTGCCCCCGGAGGACCTTCAGTTCGAAGACTACAAAAACGTGGTCGAGGCCATGGAGGGACGCCCCGTGATCATCAGGACCCTGGATATCGGGGGAGATAAAAAACTGGACTATCTCGCCATTCCCGAGGAAGAGAACCCATTCCTCGGCTACCGGGCGATCCGCCTCTGCCTCGACAGGCAGGAGATCTTCAAGGTCCAGCTTCGGGCCATCCTCAGGGCCAGCGCCTTCGGTTGCGTCCGCATCCTCTTTCCCATGATATCGAGCCTGGAAGAACTGCGGGAGGCAAAAAAAATTCTCGAAGAAACCAAGGAAGAACTACGAACGGAAGGGATCCCCTTCGACGAGTCCGTACAGTCCGGGATCATGGTGGAAGTGCCCTCGGCGGCGATCCTCTCGGACTATTTCGCAAAAGAAGTGGATTTCTTCAGCATCGGCACCAATGACCTCATTCAGTACACGGTGGCTGTGGACCGGGGCAATGAAAAGCTCTCCCATTTGTACTCCCAGTACCACCCCGCCGTGCTGCGCCTCATTAAGACGGTCATCGACAACGGCCGCGAGGCGGGCATCTGGGTGGGCATGTGCGGAGAATCCGCAGGAGACCCGAAACTGATACCCGTCCTTCTCGGCATGGGGCTCAAGGAGTTCAGCATGACCGCATCATCGATCCTCCAGGCCCGGTGGATCATCCGGAACCTGCGGAAAAGCGACCTGGAACAGGCAGCCGAAAAGGTTCTTTCTCTTCCCACGGCGGAGGACGTGGAGCACTACTGCACAGCCCTCCTCCAGTCGCTGAACCTCTGCAGGTGACACGAAGGGCACGGAGCGAAAGAAGGCGGTATAATATGGCCATTATGAGCGGAACAGCTTTCGAAACAGCCGAAAAATGCAGCCGTCTGCCCAAAATGCTGCGCCCCCTTTTCTGGGACGCTGACTGGAATTGCGTCGACTTTCAGCGAAACAGGACCGCGATCATCGAACGGGTGCTGAACCTCGGGAACGAGGAACAGCTCGCGTGGCTTCTGAAAAACGTTGCAGAGGAAGAAATCCTTTCGGTGGTCTCCTCCAGCCGACGGCTGAGCAGGAAGACTGCCCGGTGCTGGCAGAACTATTTCGGGCTGAAAGAGGAGGAAATGAAATGTTTTGGGATGTTCTCGACAAACCCAGACAATCTCTTCTGAAGC
>JAAYJB010000351.1 GCA_012523155.1 Synergistaceae bacterium
TCAGGCGGGAAAAATTGACATTCTTTCATGGACTTCGTATAATACCACGGTTAGGTTTCTATATCGCACGAGGCAGGCTTAAACCCTACCGGGTGCCTGGGCCTTCGGCGGAAGGAGGAAAAGAATGTACGCTATTGTTGAAGCAGGCGGAAAGCAGTACCGTGTCCAGGAAGGAGACTTCCTGAAGGTTGAGTCCCTCGGAGTTGACGAAGGGGAAACCGTTCTCCTCGATAAGGTACTCCTTGTCGGAGGAGATGAAAAAGTTTCAGTAGGTACCCCTTATGTGAGCGGGGCTTCTGTTTCCGCTTCGGTGGTGACAAACGGGAAAGACAAAAAGATCCTGGTCTTCAAGTTCAAGAGCAAAAAGAACTACCGGCGCATGAGAGGCCATCGCCAGCATTTCAGCGAGATCCGCATCGACTCCATAACTCCCGGAGCATAGATGATGACGGAAATCTCCGTAGGCCTTCTCGAAGGGCGTACCATATCCCTTTCCGCAGCAGGGCACTCGGGGTATTCCGAAAAAGGCCAGGATATAGTGTGTGCAGGTGTTTCCGCACTTGTTCAGGCGCTTCTGTACGGTTTTGAAACGGTTCTCCGTGTCGAGGGGCTCACCATTGAAATAGATGACGAAAGAGCCGTCATATCCATTGACTGGAGAAACTGTACTTCCGGGGATATGGATATCCTCGTGGAGACGATCGTTGGTTCTTTAAAAAAAATTGCGGGAGAATATCCCGATCATGTGCGTATTTTGGAGGTGCACCCAGATGAAGTGGAATTTTGACCTGCAGTTCTTCGCCCACAAAAAGGGGCAGGGAAGCAGCACAAACGGACGGGACAGCGAAGGAAAACGTCTTGGAATAAAGAAGTATGCCGGACAGACTGTCAAGTCAGGAAATATTATCGTCAGGCAGAGAGGAACGAAAATCCATCCCGGCAGGAACGTAGGTATCGGCAAGGATGACACAATTTTCGCCACAAGCGCCGGTGTCGTGAATTTTGAGACAAAGGGAAGCAGGAAATTCGTTTCTGTCGAGCTTGAAGTGGCCGAATAGGCCGCAGCTGTTGGATACCGTAAAAGAGTCAAAACGAACCAAATGGGGCCTCTACGTCGCCCCATGCCTCCGAAGGGAAGCGGCAGCAGCCCCTTCAGGGACGTGGGGAGATTTACAGGGCCCTTTATTTTTTCATACAGAAAAGGAAAATAGGCATTGATGCCGGTGACGTAATGAAATTTGTAGATTTCGTGAGGATAGAGGTTTCCGGGGGAAGGGGCGGCAATGGCTGTCTCAGCTTCCGCAGGGAAAAATTCATACCCAAGGGCGGACCTGACGGGGCCGATGGCGGAAAAGGCGGAGACGTCATTCTCGAGGCCGCTCCCGGGGCGTTGACCCTTGCAGACTTTGAATACGAGAAAAAGTTCAGCGGCGGACACGGCCAGCCTGGAAAAGGAAGTCTGAAATCCGGTGGCGCCGGAGATGACCGGGTCATCACCGTACCGTGCGGAACTATTGTTTACGATGACGAAACGGGAGAGATCTTCGCCGACCTCGTGGAACCCGGAGAACGCGTCGTCGTTGCAAAGGGCGGCCGTCCGGGCAGGGGAAATGCACACTTCGCGAACTCAGTGCGGAAAACTCCCCGTTTTGCGGAAAAAGGCGACGAAGGAGAGAGCAGAAAACTCCTTCTCGAGCTGAAACTAATCGCTGACGTGGGGCTTGTAGGCGTTCCTAACGCTGGCAAATCCAGCCTTCTGGCTGCTATATCCACAGCCCGGCCGAAAATTGCCGGGTATCCTTTCACGACGCTTTCGCCGAACCTTGGAGTCCTCGCGGTAGATGACCAGAAGATAATAATTGCGGATGTTCCCGGCCTGATCGAAGGAGCCCACGAGAACAAGGGACTCGGGATCTACTTTCTCAGGCATGTCGAGCGGACGCGTTTTCTTATTCATGTCCTTGACCTTTCGTCGGGGACTCCGGAGGATGTCCTGCAGCAGTGGAGGATCGTGAGGGATGAATTCCGCGCATACAATGCCCTTGCCGAAGAGAGACTTCCGGGAATAGAGCGCGGGGATCTTCTTTCACACCCGTATCTTGTCGTCGGGAACAAGATCGACCTGCCCGAAGCAGCGAAAACCAGTGCAATTATTAAGGATTTCATGGAAAAAGAGGGAATTGCCTACCTTGCTACAAGCGCGGTGACCGGGGAAGGTATTGACTCTTTTATCGGGGAAATCGCGGCCATGGCGAGGGAAAATCCCCGCCCTGAAGGAGAGACCAGGCTCGTTGAGCTCCACCCGGAAGAGCCTGCGCGCTTCAGAAAAAGACTTGAGCCCGTTTCCATAGTTCGGCTTCAGGATGGTTCAGGTTTCAGAGTCATGCATCCCAACCTTGAAAAAACGCTGAAGCGGTACGACTTTGAACAGGACGACGCTATCCTGAAATTTGCGCGTTTGGTAAAAAAATTCCGTATAGAGGAACTCCTTGAGAAGAAAGGCGCCCAAAAAGGTGATAAAGTATTTATAGGGGACATGGAATTCGATTTCGAACCCGATAAGGCCATGGAATAGCAAATAGAACTCGCGGGAGAAGGGTGAACGTGAGCGGCAGAGCGAAAGGACAGAAAAAAATCGGAATAATGGGCGGGACGTTCGACCCGATCCATTTCGGTCATCTGCTTGCAGCCGAAGAAAGCCGAACTGTGCTTGAGTTGGACGAGGTCATCTTTATTCCTGCGGGTGACCCGGCACATAAACGTGAGCGGAAGACGGCGTCCCCTGAAGACAGGTACGTCATGACACTTCTCACAACTCTCGGCAATCCGAAATTCACACCTTCACGAATAGAGATCGACCGGAAAGAACCGAGCCATACAGTGGATACACTGAGGGAAATGAGACACTGGTATGCCCCTGAAAAAGTGACCTTTTTCTTTATAACGGGTCTTGACGCAGTGCTCGGCATCACGTCCTGGAA
>JAAYJB010000352.1 GCA_012523155.1 Synergistaceae bacterium
AAAGGGGAAAAGACCTGAAATACCTGAAAAAGAGTAAAAAAGAAAGGAAGCGGGGAAACGAAAACTGTTCATTTCCCCGTCCGGGGAGCTATCCCTTTACTTGAGGGAACGAACCTGCGGATTTAGGGGGGCAACACGCTCTTGCGCTGTCCGTACCACGTGATATACTTATAATATTAATGGTACGGACCATTCAGTTGCTTTTGTTTGAATTTTGAAGAAAAGGGAGATGTATCATGGAAAAAAATGTCTACGACATGAAAATATCCAAGGCAAAAAAACACGAGGATTCTACAGAGAGCTTCAACAATCTTATGGCCGACCTGAATCACGACACCTATAAATCCCGATATGACCAGTAAAAGAAACCGCCCCTGAAGGGCGGTTTCTTCTTTGAAGTTGCCTCCGGCTGCGCTATAATGAGTCAGTTTCAACAGGAGGTGACCGGTTTGGAAATAAGCGTTGAGGGGAATACTTCGGATTCCTCGGTTTCCCACCAGTCTGCTATTGATGTAAAAGGTCTTTATAAATCATTCGGCAGGCTTTCAGTTCTTGAAGATATATCCCTTTCTGTAAAAGAAGGCGAAGTTGTTTCAGTTATCGGTCCAAGCGGCTCAGGCAAGAGCACACTGGCGAGATGCATCTGCAGGCTTGAGAGAATTGACAGCGGAGAGATATATCTTTACGGCCAGCGTACCGACGGTCAAAAGCATTCAAACAGTGATATTGCACGGCTGGTCGGTATGATTTTCCAGCAGTTCAACCTTTTTCCCCATCTTTCAGTTCTGGACAATCTCACATTGAGCCCGATGCGAATTCTCGGACTTTCCAGGGAAGAGGCGCAGGAAAATGCCATGGCTCTCCTTAAACGTGTCGGTCTCGAAGAGAAGCAAAACGCCCGTCCTAACCAACTGTCAGGAGGACAATGCCAGAGGGTCGCCATTGCGAGGGCCCTTGCCATGAGCCCGAAAATAATGCTTTTTGACGAACCAACCAGCGCGCTGGACCCGGAACTGGTGGGTGAAGTGCTTGAAGTAATAGCAGGTCTTGTCGATTCGGGGATGACCATGATGATCATCACCCATGAAATGATGTTTGCAAAAGAGGTTTCCGACAGGGTTCTTTTCATGGCGGACGGTAACATAGTCGAACAGGGACATCCCAAAAAAATATTTACGTCTCCCGAAGTCCCCAGGACGCAGATTTTCCTTCAGAGGCTACTCGCCCATTTCGGAAAAGAACTGACAGAAGGAGAGAAAAGGGGGGAATGTTCTCATGGAGCTTGATTTTACCGCGATAGCTCCATACCTTCATATGCTGCTGACAGGTGCGAAGATAACAGTCCAGGCTTCTGTGCTGTCAGTTCTCTTCGGGGCGTTCCTGGGAATAATCGTGGGTGCATTGCGGGTCGTTCCAATAGCGCCGGTACGTTCCATTGCCGCCGGATACATTTATATTATCCGGGGGACACCCCTGCTGATCCAGCTCTTCCTTATCTATTTCGGGCTGCCTTCCCTCGGGCTCAATCTTCCGGCGTTCATCGCCGGAATCATCGGGCTTTCGATCAACTCTTCAGGATATGTGGGAGAAATAGTTAGGGGAGGCATCGAGGCCGTTCCCAAAGGACAATGGGAGGCTTCCAAAGTGCTCGGGCTTTCGTACTTGAAGACCATGCGGTTTATAATTCTTCCCCAGGCGATACGGAACATGCTTCCCGCAATAGGAAACGAGTTTGTGACCCTTATCAAGGAATCATCTCTTCTTTCAACACTGGCTATTACGGAATTGACAATGGTCGGGCAGCAGGTCAGAAGTGTGACATACGCTTCTTTCGAGACCTTTATCGTTGTAGGAATTATCTACCTGGTGTTGACCAGTGTTACGAGCCTCTTCCTGCGGTTCATCGAAAGAAAGTGGAACGTCAGCTGAAGAAACTAAAAAAAGGCCGGAGAGCGGACTGATTCGCCTCTCCGGCCTTTTTTTTATCAACCGTTCCTTCCGGTTACTGCAGCCCGGTCACTGTACCTGGATCTATCATTTTCCGCGGCAATGCCATCCAGAAACCCCCAGGATGCCATAACGATCTCCCTGATAGAGAGCTTGCGCCGCTCCCTCATTTCGTTCCAGAGCACAATTGGAAGGAACATCCATATCCTGAAAGCTGATTCAGGCCCTTCACCTCCGAAATCCGACAGTATGAGGTATCCTGATTTGCTGTAAAGAACAACCGGCCTTGATGACTGGGAGTTCATCCTCTGCAGGTCATCCAGGGAAAAAGCGAGGCCTTCCATTTCCTGTATGTCCTTTTTTCCCGGAATTTCCGTGAGAGAGAACCAGACTCTGGGAATCTGGGGTGCTCCTTCGAAAACATCGGAAGCATTTTTTAGCCACGTCTTTACCCTTGAAACGGCTTCATAATCATTACGGAAAAGCGCAAACCGTATTGCCCAATAGGCCATCCGTGCAACGGGCGTTTTTTCCAACGCTTCTTCTACTGAATCCTCCCGCTTCAGGAAATCGCCGTCTACTGCACAGCACTCCTCTCCCAGCAATCCCCGCAGAATAAGGGCCGTCGGAAGGTGCTCACCGGGCGGCGGCATGAGTCTCGAAAGCTGCGCCCGCAGTTCTGTTGTGATCTCTGCTGAAAGGGTGACCTTTTCCGTATCGCCCAAAAAAAGCGTTTTAGGCCTGCCATCGTAAAGAAAAACCTCCGCGGATTCACCAGTTCCAAGTTTCCCCAGTATCCAGCGTTCGTAATTCTTCATTGATGCGAAACCTGAAAGGTACCTGCTGTAGGGGAGAAGAAGAAGGATCCGCGGAGAAGGCATTTCAGGCAGTCCGTGAACAGCCATATCTTCAGGAAGCCTTGCCATGCTCCCTTTAGACATGAGTTCAAAAATCATGACCATCCCCTCCTCTTCCTGCTTTTAATAAGGGTATCATCAAACAATCACGACATCAAGAGAAAAATACGGAAGAGGACTATTTTCAGGAAGCGGAATCTACGGTCCGGAGAATCCCGAAACTGCTATTTCCACCTGCGGTGAAACCACAGCCACTGCTCGGGGCAGCGAAGTATCATTTTTTCGATCGTTCTGTTCATTCGAATAGTGTTTTCGTACAGCCTTTCCTCCCTGCTGCCTCCGACGGCCATGACAACAGGGGGGCTTATTATGACCTTATGCCTGAAAGGGGCTGTTCTATACGAAACGACAGGAATAACTGGAACACCTGCCATTTCAGCCATGGCTGCAGGCCCTTTGGCCGTGTAGCACATTCTTCCAAGAAACGGAGAATGGACACCGGAGGCATTCCATGCCTGGTCTGGGAGCAGCCCGAGAAATCCCCCGTTTTTAGCGAAACGTATGGCATCTTTCATTACGAAGTGTTTTTCAAATGTACCCATTCCGACCCTCGCCCTGTACTCTTCGATCAAACCGGCCAGGTTGGGATCATCAGGGTTTCTTACGACGGCCGTGAGAGGGTACCCTGACTGTGCAAGCCATGCGGCGAGCAATTCCCAGTTCCCTATATGGCCAGTGAGTATAATAGTCCCTGTGCCGCTCCGTTTCGCGTCATCAAGTATCTCTTTACCCTCGACCTCATCTACCCAGCTGAGAACCTGTTCGGGGGCCGAGACGACTGAAAGGTATTCCGCAGCCATCCATGAAAGATGTTTGTAACATTTTTTTACCGTTTCACTCCGCCATTCACCTGTAGATCCCGGAAAGGCCAGGCGCAGGTTTTCAAGAGCAACATCCTTTCTCGGACGAATGCATTTCAGTGCACCGGAAAAAAGACCGGCAATGCAATTTGCCCGCCACCCCCGACGGGAAAATTTTCTCATCAAGTCGAGGATGGCGGCTTTTCCTTTCATCCTGGTACTGTCTTTCGCTTGCCCTTCCATTATGGATGGTTACTGGAAAAGAACCATGAAAAAACGTTTTTTCCCGAGTCTTGCAAAGATATAGCGTTGTGCAAGCACGTCGTTTTCCGAAACTTCTCTGGCGTCGTCTTCGATGCGGTCTCCGTTGATATATAATCCCCCGCCTTTTATAAGCCGCCGAACCTCGCTCTTCGATGAGCAGGCTCCCGCCGTTGCCAGAAGATCGACAAGGGGCACAGGGAAATTCCTGGAAGCCGGCCCGGTGGGAACTTCATCAGCGAGAATGTCGAGCATGTCTGCTGAAAGTTCCTTCGGTTCAAAAGAATCACCGAAAAGTATACCGCTTGCTTTTTTTACTGTTTCAGCGCTTTTGGCACCGTGAACAATAGTTGTGACCTCATATGCAAGGCGCCGCTGGGCTTCCCTGAGATGGGGCGACTGGTTATGAAGCTTCATTATGCCGCTTATTTCTTCAATAGAGAGGAACGTAAAGAGCTTAAGCAGCTTCTCAACAGACTGGTCTTCGACGTTGACCCAGAACTGGTAGAATTTGTAAGGAGATGTACGGGCAGGATCAAGCCATACCGCTCCTTCCTCGGTCTTTCCGAATTTTGTACCTGATGACGTAAGCAGAAGCGGCTGCGTCGCTCCAAAGACCTCTCCTCCCGTCTTTTTCCGGACAAGGTCAACACCTGATATTATGTTCCCCTGCTGGTCATTGCCCCCCATTTGAAGCTTGCACCCGTAATTTTTGTAGAGGTGAAGAAAATCATAGGCCTGGAGCAGTACATAGGAGAACTCCGTATAGGATATACTTTTTTCAGGGTCTTCAAGCCTGCTTCTTACATATTCCCTCGATACCATTGCATTGATGGAAAAGTGTTTGCCTACGTCCCTGAGAACCTCCAGAAACGTGAGTTCCGACAGCCAGTCGTAGTTGTTTATCAAGACAGCTGAATTGTCTCCGCAGTCGAAGTCGAGAAATGAAGTAAGCTGTTTTTTTACTCCCTCGACGTTCTGTTTCACTTTTTCAATGGTAAGAAGGTTTCTTTCCTTGCTTTTCCCTGAAGGATCCCCTATAAGCCCGGTACCCATTCCGGCGAGTGGTATCGGCCTGTGCCCGCATCTCTGGATCCAAGAAAGCGCCATAATAGGAATGAGGTGACCGACATGAAGACTGTCTGCTGTAGGGTCAAAGCCTACATAGGCCGTAACCATTTCGCTGCGGAAAAGTTCGCCGAGTGCTTCATCGTTGCTGCACCATTCAACGTGTCCTCTCTCCCTGAGGACTTTGAGAACGTCTGAAAACATTAATTTCCCTCCTGGTCTATGTTTCCTTATGGGGGATCACAGCCGGAAAAGCTATTCCGCCTGTTTCCCCCGGTTCTGCGGTGTCCGTCTCCATTCGAGAATTCCTTCGTCAAGAGAAGGAAGCACTACGGAAATTCTGCCGATTCCCTTGAGTTCTTCCGAGGCCCGAAGGATATCCTTAAGGTCCATGCCGATATTCCTGCCCATCCTCTCTGCAACCCTGCCCGCTTTCGCCAGGTTTGCCAGGGCTGTGCCTAAACGGGCTCCATCGAGATGAAACCAGAAAACAGCGGTCCCCTTTTCTTTGAGGAGCGGAACTGCGTCGGGGAGTTTTTTCCGTCGGTCACTCCTGAGATTGTCTCTG
>JAAYJB010000353.1 GCA_012523155.1 Synergistaceae bacterium
TCCGCCTACGACGGCTCAGGTAAGCTCCGAAAGGGTGTAGTGGATGCCCCCTCTTCGGTCCGTGCCGGCGAGATCCTCGCCGAAAAAGGACTTGTTGCCGTGGACATCGTGGAGGGTTCCCCTGAGCGGGCACGGAGGGGAAGTCCTTTCTCCCTTTCCTATCATGCCCTTTTCTGCAGGGGGCTCTCTTCGTACCTCAAGAGGGGTGTTCCCCTTGTGGAGGCACTGAAGTTTCTCAGCAGACACTCTACCGACAGAAAAGTCGCGTCGGCCTGTCTTCACCTCCACGAGGGAGTCCAGGGAGGCAAGCGCCTCTCCGCGGCAATGGAGGAGACGGGGGTCTTCCGTGAAGACCTTCTCAGGATCGTAGAATCCGGTGAGAAGACCTCCGCTCTCCCCGGAGTGCTCGAACAGGCCTCAGGCCTCTACACTCTCCAGGACAGGCAGCGCAGGAAAATACGGTCCGCTCTCACCTACCCCCTTGCAATGACTTTTATCGGAATGGGTGTGGTGACCTTTCTCCTGGTGTATGTTGTTCCCGTGCTTTCATCCCTTTTCACGGAAATGGGACAGCAGCTCCCCCTGCCGACGCGGATCCTCCTGGGGACGGCCTCGGTGTTCAGGAAATGGGGAATCGTGTTTCTGGCGGCCGGAGCCCTGCTTTTCTTTATTCTGCGAAAGAAGGGAAAAAGGATATCTCTTCCTTTTTTCCGCCGGATCAGGGAGAACATCACCCTTTCTCTCGTGATGTCACACCTGAAGACCCTGCTCTCAGCAGGTATCCCCCTCGTTCAGGCTCTCGGGATGGCTGCGTCCATGGACCCGAGACCGGAGCGGTGGATCGAGTGTGCCCGGCTCGTCAGGGAGGGCTTCCGGTTTGACACTGCCCTCGAGAAACAGGGGCTTTTTTCCGAGGAAACGGTGTATATTATTCGGATAGGAGAGCTCGGAGGTGACCTGCCCGGCGCTGTTGCCCAGATCGCGGAGATGAACTGGGAGGAGGCGAGGGATGGGATGGAGAAGGCGGCGACCCTTGCCGAACCGCTCCTCGTCCTTGTTCTTGGCCTGGCCGTGGGGTTTGTCGTCATTGCGATCCTGCTTCCCATATTTGATTTGTCAAGTCTCGCCGGGTAATTCCGGGGCTTGCGGAAACGGAGGTTCACATGAAGAAATCGATGCGGAAAAGAAGAGGCTTCACCCTTGTTGAGGTGCTGGTCGTTGTGGTCATACTCGGCCTGCTGGCGGCCCTTGTTGTCCCGAGGGTCGTGGGAAGGGGAGAGGAAGCCAAGAGGACTGCTGCTTCTGTACAGATCAGGGAGATAGAACAGGCCCTTGAAATGTACAGGCTGGACAGCAGCATGTACCCGACCACCGCCCAGGGGCTTGAGGCACTTGTCGTCAAGCCGTCCATTCCTCCCGAACCAAGGAAGTACAGGGAAGGCGGCTATCTCCGGAAACTCCCCTCGGATCCGTGGGGAAGTCCCTTTGTGTACCGGCAGCCCGGAGACCACGGCGAATATGATCTCTTCTCGCCAGGTGCGGACGGTGAGGAGGGCGGCGACGGGGCCGGGAAAGATATTACCAACTGGGAGTAGAAATATTTCTGGAAAACAGGAGAACAGGGCCGCCGGGAGGCGGTCCTTTTTTTTGAAATTTCAGGTATTGCGCTGTCTATGAACTATGTTAGAATTGCTCATCGTCGTTTTTTCCCGGTTTCGTCATTTCTGCAGAAAAGAGGATATGCACCATGGGGTCAATAACGGTTTCCACGACAGTCAGACCTGAAGATCTGGCAGTGTGCGCTTTTTCAGGAGAGCACAGCATGGCAATGGCGCAGTCAAAACGGAGCGGGGGACTGGAAAACACCCTGAAACCCATGGAAGTGGTCCTCGCGGCTCTCGGAGGATGCATCACCATGGTCGCCCTCGCGAGGGCTCCCCGGGAAGATCTCCACCTGCGGGATCTTCGTCTCGTGATCAGTGGGGACTACAGTGCAGCCGGAGGTTTCGGCACCATCCGCATAAAAGTGCAGGTAAAATCATTTGCCCCCAAAGAGAGACTCGAACAATTTTTCCGGAGAGTCGAGCAGGTCTGTCCGGTGAGCAATTCACTGAAGGGGAAAATAGAGCTGGAGGTGATCCCGGAAAAGGAATGAAGAGCTGAGATGCCGGAGGGATATCCGGA
>JAAYJB010000354.1 GCA_012523155.1 Synergistaceae bacterium
ACCCGCCCGTCGCGGAGCACGGTGAGCCTGTCGCATATCCCAAGCAGTTCGTCTATGTTGTGTGAAATATAGACGATCGCCTTCCCTGATGCTTTCAACCCTTCCACGATACGGCGCAGGATCCGGACATCCTTCGCGCTGAGCGGGGCTGAAGACTCGTCCAGGACGATCACCCGGGCATCCTCCACCACGCAGGCCTTTACAATAAGGAGGAGCTGGCGCTCGCTGAGGGAAAGGTCCCTGGCCTGGAGGTCGACTCCTATATCAAGACCGTACATTGAGAGGATCGACTCAGCGTTTTTCCGCAATTTTCTCCAGTCGACGAACGATCCCACAGATCCGAGGTCGCCCAGGAAGAGGTTTTCAGCTACCGACAGGTCGAGGATTATTTCGGGTTCCTGGGGCACAATGGCGACGCCCTCTTTTTTTGCCCGCGCCCTCGAAAGCGACGAAAACACCTTCCCGCCTATGGTTATTCTTCCTTCGGTGGGTTCTATGAGCCCTGCAAGAATTCCGACAAGTGTGCTCTTCCCTGCGCCGTTTTTCCCTATGAGACCATGAACTTCTCCCGGAAGTGCCTCGAAGCAAACGTTCTCCAGGGCGACGGTACCGGGATAGACCTTAGTGATCCCTTCAAGAAGAAGGGCAGGTCCGGTCATCGGTTATTTTCTCCCCTCAGGGGAAACCTTCCGGACCTCGGCGGAGTGCTTATGACCGAACAGTCCCTCAAGTTCGGCAAAACCAGCACACCGTCCGGCCAGGTCCTCGGCTCCTTTACGGGAGATCTCCTGGAATGAGCTTATTTTGATGAACGTCCCGACGAATACTCCGTTCGAGAACCTGGCGCATCTCATGGTGGGCAATATATGATTCGGACCGGAAACATAATCGCCGAAAGCAACCGGGGCATAATGTCCGATAAAAAGAGACCCGAAATTCGTCAGCCCCTCAGCAGTTCGGGAGCTTTCCGAGGTCATGACCTGGAGATGTTCCGGTGCTATCTCATTCGTAATAGAAACTGCTTCCTCGAGAGAATCGGCAAGGAGGATCCTGCCATTGTTCCTCCAGCTCTCCAGCGCAAGCTTTCCGGTTGGAAGAACTGCAGCCTGGCTGTCTATCAGGGCCGCCGTCTCTTCTGCAAGCTTCCTGCTGTCGGTAACGATCACCGTCCAGGAGTTGGGGTCATGCTCACACCTGGCGAGGGCATCTGCAGCCACCCACCTGGGGTTTGCCGATTTATCGGCAATGATCACTACTTCACTCGGTCCTGCAAGCATATCGATGCCCACAGAACCGCTGACCTGACGCTTGGCCTCGGTTACATACCGGTTTCCCGGCCCTACGATCATGTCGACGGAGGAGAGTGTCTCGGTCCCGAAAGCGAAGGCTCCTATGGCCTGGGCTCCTCCCATGCAGTAGATCTCGTCCACACCTGCGATGTCCATTGCAACGAGAACAGCAGGGTGAATTCCATCATGTCCCCTGCTTGCCGGTGAGCACGCCGCGATCCGCTTCACGCCGGCAGCCTTTGCCGGGATTGCCGACATGAGTGCAGAAGAAGGCAGGGGATATCGCCCAGCGGGAACATAACAGCCGCATGATTCCACCGGGATAAGCCTGTGTCCCAGCACCACGCCCGGAGAAATTTCATACCGCAGTTCCTTCAGGCATTCCTTTTGATGCAGGGCGAAATCTCGTATCCGCTCTGCCGAAAACTTAATCGTCTCTAGCATCTCGGGGGAAACTTTTGCATAGGCTGCCTTCACTTCCTCTTTATCCACCCGCAGCGAGGGAGGAAGAAACCCGTCAAATTTCTGGGTATAGCTTTGTACCGCTGCATCTCCATTCTTACGGACAGTCTCAAGTATCTCCCTGACGGTCTGTTCAACCGGTGCATTTTCGTCTGCAGCGTTCCTTTCCGCTTCCTTCAGAACGATCATCTTTTCACCTCCCCGACATCAGCTCGCAAGCCAACCGCCGTCTATGTAGACGATCTGGCCTGTCAGGTAGTCGGATGCGGAACTGCTAAGGAACACAAGAGTTCCCAAGAGGTCATCGGCTGTCCCGACTCTCCCTGCGGGGATCCTCTCTTCGATCCATTTCCGGTGTTCCGGATCCTGAAAGAACGGTTCCGTCATGGGTGTCCTGAAATATCCAGGTCCCATGGCATTGACCTGGATATTGTACTTTGCGAGTTCGATGGCCATGGTCTTCGTGATCTGGACGACTCCCCCCTTGGTCCCGCAGTAAACCGATGACTGGGACAGCCCAATCGCACTTCCAAGGGAGCCGATGTTCACAATTTTCCCCCTGTTCTGCCTGATCATTATCTTTGCCGCAGCCTGGGAGGTGAAGAACACACCACGGAGGTTCACTCCCATGATCTTGTCGTACTGTTCCTCCGTCACGGAAACAAAATCATTTATATCCTCCACTCCTGCATTGTTCACGAGAATGTCAAGGCTTCCCAGTTCTGCTGCTATCCGTTCAAAACGTTCGCTTACCCCGGAAGGATTCGTCACATCGAGGAATATTCCCTGTGCACTGCCTCCCTCAGCAGTGATAGCCGCCGCTGTTTTTTCAGCTCCCTCCGTGTTGATGTCAGC
>JAAYJB010000355.1 GCA_012523155.1 Synergistaceae bacterium
ATCCCTCCTTATTGTTTTTTAGCGCCCTATTTACGACAGAAAAACCGTATGTTTCCCCTCTCTCCTCCTCCTTTCATCGCATCCTGAGGCAGTACAGCATCTTCCCTTATTTCTCTGCGCATAAAAAAAACCAGCAGCCTCCGGCGCATTTTCTGCACCGGTGACCGCTGGATTTCATTTTCTGCTGTCCGTGAGGAAACGCTCAGACGGACCGAAAAACGAAGCAGCTCGCTATTTCACTGTTTTTTCGGAGCGGTTACTTCCCTGTATTTCTTGATGGCATCCCGGTATGCAGCGATAATCGCTTTCTGGGACGATGCAAAATACCGTGACTGCACCTGGGATACAATGAAGACTTCATCCTGAACAAGGTTCCTTCCCATAAAGAATCCGCGAATGAATCGTGCCGTGGTCTCCAGGGTGACCGATACGGCGCAGTCGATAATTTCCGCCGTCTCCTTCACCAGTACGAAGGTGATGAAAAAAGCCCCGAACTGCTGATTGATGGGATTAAAGCCTGTCGTCTGTGAGTTTCCCACCACGAGAATAGAATTCTCAGGATATTCAGCCATAGAGTTCATGATTTTATTTTAGCACAGACTGATGGGCTGCGTCCATCTTTTTTCAGTTTTTTTCATCCGCCCGTTACCAGGGGCATTATCTTGATATCGTCACCGTCGGCAGGAATGTAGGTCTTGCTTTTTCGTTCCCCGTTGACGATGGCGATGTAGCCCGCATGGGCCTCTTCCTCGATTCCGGCGAGCAGTTCGCCTATGGAAAGATCCCCCGGGGATACCTCCCACGGATCTGCCGGCCTGTACCGTTTGAAAAGGCCAAGCAGGTGGATTCTTGCCGTCATGGCTCCTCAATCCTCCTCACGGAAGGAAAGCCGCGTATTGCCCCAGCCCCAGCGCTTCAAGGCGCTCCCTCGTGGGAATGCCGTTCCTGTCCCATCCCCGGAGCTCGTAATAGTCATCGAGGATCCGGTCATGGGGTGTGGGGGTCTTCCCTGCCCTCGGGCCCACCATGGCGGGAACGGTCATCTTCAGGGGCAGGGTGTCATCCTTCCTGTCCAGGCCGTCCCGGACATTGATGATCCTCTGGAGCTGCCATGCTCTCTCACCGAACTTCACGAACTCCTCAACAGGAACATCCTTCCCCGTCAGGTACCTGTAGCCGGTCCGTATCTCAGTCAGCGTCAGGCCGCCGCCTCCCATCATGAACTGGCAGATGGTCATGCAGTTCATGAGGACACTCACGTCCTGGTGAAGTACGGCAGTCTTCGCGGCGAACTCCGGCGACTGCCTTTCGTAGGGTCCGTCCTGGCCCAGTTCAGGGAAATATGCACCGAGGGCACTCGACTGGGGGTTGCCCCGCTCGTGGCAGGCCCCCCTGGTACCGACAGCGTAGTTCACTCCCAGGGCGTACACGGCGCGGGGATCGTGGGCGGGATAGTCCATGTTCTTCACTTCCACGATGATCTTTTCCGCGTCTTTCCCCACTTTTTTTGCCGCTCCGCGGATCCCTTCCCGGAACCATTCGCCCATGCCGGTCATCGTACCGATCTGCTTCACCAGGGCAAGCAGGACGTCAGGATCTCCCCAGTTCAGCGACAATCCGCCCGTCTCTTTCGGCGTGATCCAGCCGTACTCCCAGCACTCCATCAGAAATCCTATCCAGGCGCCGCAGGAAATCGTATCGATCCCCATGCGGTTCGCAAGATCGTTGCCCATAGCCACGGCGCCGAGGTCCTCCACCAGCAGGTTGCTTCCCATCATGGCGATGGTCTCGTATTCGGGGCCGTTGCCCTCCAGTACAGTCCCGTCCGGGTATTCAAACCTGATATGGCGGTGGCACCCCACGGGGCAGTTGATGCAGGGCAAAGGCTTTACATTCAGGTACTCCGTGTACCTCGGCGCACCGAGCAGGTACGCTCCCCTCTTGTTCTCGTCCCCCCTCCAGTACTTGATGGGGGTATCGCCGATCCCTTCGAGGGGAACGATGACCCGGGGCGTTCCATGGGCCCGGAACTTCTCCCCCTGACTATAGAGAAGCTTGAAGGTATCCTTTGCGAATTCCGCCGCCTTTTCCGGGTCAAATACGGGGACTTCCTTCGTTCCCCATGCAGCTACTGCCTTCAGGTTCTTCGAACCCATGACGGCTCCCGCCCCTCCGCGCCCTGCAAAGCTGTGCCCGTCGCAGGAGACGCAGGCTATGGGGTGAAGGTTCTCGCCTGCAGGCCCGATATTCAGGGCGTTTATCCGCCTGTCGCCCAGGTCTTCCTTTATGAGCTCTCCCGTTTCAATGGTATCCTTCCCCCACAGGAACGCCGCATCGCGGATCTCCGCTCCGTCATCCTTTATGAACACATAGACGGGGCTGCCGGCTTTCCCTTCAAACACAACAGCGTCAAATCCGCATTGCTTGAAATAGGGCGCCCAGTGGCCCGTACCTGCGGA
>JAAYJB010000356.1 GCA_012523155.1 Synergistaceae bacterium
GACTTTCGTCCGTTCATCCGGACCGTATAGAATGCTTGAGATAATGCCCCTGCTGTCACTCATGAACATATCCCCCGCCTTGAGTTTTCGTGCGGTTCCGCCCATTGAGCAATATTCCTCGCCCCCTGCGGCGGAGTCAAGGGTGACGGGAAGGGACGTCGCTTCCATTTCATGGACAGCAGTCAGAAGAAAGGTTTTCATCTCGGCGAGAAACATGGCGCGGACCATCGGAGGTGTTTCGGGAAAGGGTTTTCTCTCCAGTACAAGGGACTGGAACTGAAGAAAGACATGGTATGTTTTCCGAAAGGTCTTGTAGTACCTGTCGTAGGCCTGGAACGTGGGATGCGACCTGATATCGTTCCGTGATTTCGATGAATTTTCTCCGATTATGGCCGCAAGTTCCTGTTCCTGGAAAAGCCTGAGGTTTTCCGGATTTCCCGCACCGGGAGGAAGAAATGCCTCAAGAAAAGCTCCGCCGGCCCCTTTGTGAGTCTTTTCCCATCTGTCTGATACACAGAAGATTTCCTGCATTTTCAGAGCACTCCTTTCCGTCTTTTTGTGCCGGAAGACGCCGGCACAAAAAAGCTAACCCAGCACCAGCACGCGTCGCGCCACCTCGAAGTATATAAGAAGCCCCATGATGTCGACCACCGTTGTGATGAACGGTCCTGACATGACGGCCGGATCGATGTTGAATCTTTTCGCAACGAAGGGAAGAAATGCTCCCACCAGGTTTCCCAGCATCACTACTCCGGCAACGGATACAGCCACAGTAGCGGCGACACCGTATCCCGTTCCCATGCTCCATGCACGGAGGGAAGCCAGGAGCGCGAGCGCTCCTCCGAGGAGCAGTCCGGAAATGATTTCCTTTGTTATGACCTTGTGCACATCTTCCTTCGTGATCTCTCCCACGGTAAGGCCCCGGATGACAAGGGTGGCGGCCTGGGTCCCGGTGTTCCCTCCGGTACCGGTGAGCAGGGGGATAAAGAAAGCCAGGGCTACGACGCTCTCGAGGGCAAAGGAATAATGTGCGAGGATAAACGATGAAAACAGCTGTGTGACGATGCACACAAGAAGCCAGGTAAACCGTTTTCTCGTCAGCGTAAGGATGGCGGCGTCTAGGTAGCTTTCGTCTACCGGCGAAATACCCGCCATTTTCTCGAAGTCTTCGGTGGCCTCTTCCTGGACGATATCGAGTATATCGTCGAAAGTCAGGATGCCGACGAGACGGTGTTCCCTGTCCACAACAGGAATGGTCTGAAGGTCATATTTCGACATGGTTGCCGCCGCTTCTTCCTGGTCGGTGTCAGTGGAGACGAAAACGGGAAGTTCATCCATGAGATCGGTGACAGCAGTTTCAGGAGATGCAAGGATGAGATCCTCCAGGTGCACCGTTCCCTTGAGTTTTCGCTCGGGGCTTACCACGAAAGATGTATAAATGGTCTCCTTTTTTGCAGCCGTTGCGCGGATCCGGTCAAGGGCCTTCGCTGCAGTCATGCTCTCCTTGAGGTCGATGA
>JAAYJB010000357.1 GCA_012523155.1 Synergistaceae bacterium
AGGGACGCCACTTCGGAAGCGGGCATCCCCTGCCCGGCAAGGATGAGCACCTCCCTCTCCCTCGGGGAAAGTTCTTCCCCCGGCTCGTCGGCTCCGGTGAGTGACACGGAGGGGTCGAGGTAGAAGATACCCCGGGCCGTGTCGAATACCGCCTTCCGCAGTTCCTCCAGGGGGGCTGACTTCAGGATGAAGCCCTTCGCCCCTGCCCGGAGAGAAGCCATGACATACTGATGGGCGCTGTAGGCCGTGAGCATCAGCACGTTGGTCTTCAGGCCGTTTTTCCGTATTCTGGCGGCGATGTCGATGCCGCCGGCGCCCGGCATTTCGATGTCCAGCAGGGCCAGGTCCGGCCGAAGCTCCAGGATGGACTGCCAGGCGGACTCACCGTCGGAGGCGAGTGCCGCCAGCTCCACCCCTTCTTCCTTTTCCAGCCAGGCAGCGAGTCCCGACCGCGTGAGGGGGTGATCATCGGCAAGCAGAATCCGTATCATGTTCCTTCCTCCTTCCCGACAGCGCTTTCCCTGTCCGGGGAAGCGATCCCATGGGCCAATTGTAGCATGACGAACCGGAGCGGAATTGTCATTTCTTACAATAGGGAAACCGGCAGATCCGACCATGCGGCCTTCCCCCGGGGAGAGTATCCTTTACCCATCACAAGCTGAAAGGCGGGATTTGAGATGAAAACAATGAACGGAACGATAGCGGCGGTCGTGTGTGCCGCAGTGCTTCTTACGGCGGGCAGCGCCCTTGCCTGGGGAGGACGGGGCGGCAAGGCCATGGTCGGGCAGCAGGGCATGATGAACCAGCAGAACGCCCAGACTCAGTTCCAGCAGGGGCAGAGAATGATGAACCCCGGGATGGCGGGCCCCATGGGGAACAGGCAGATGATGGGACGCAGGGGGAATTTCGGGAACAATTGCCCCGCAGGCAGCCGGCAGATGATGGGACGCAGGGGAAACTTCGGAAACAGCGGCCGGATGGGAATGTGGGCTTCGGTGGAAATTCCCCAGGAAATCAAGGACAAGCAGACTGAGATGGCGAAACTCTCCCTCGAGATGAGGAACGAAATGGGGAAGAAGCCCATCGACCGCACAAAGATCGAAGATCTGTACAAAAAGCGCGTGGAACTGCGGAACGAACTTTCCGGATGGAGATTCCAGCAGAAGCTGAACATGATCGAAAAGCTGCAGAAATAACAGTACCTGTAAATTTTTCTGACACCACGAATTCAAAAGGGGTGGAGGTTTCGGCCTTCACCCCTTTTCTCATTTCTCTTTTCAGGTTTTTCCCCGGCGGATGCTTTTCACCTACCCGCCTGAAAGCAGATCATTTTTTTCTTCCGACCGGTAGATCCGCTTCATGTCGGGAAGTTCAGTGCAGAAGTAGTGCACCCAGATATAGGCATGGTTGAATGCTGCGGCGCTCAGTGCCGCAACGGAACCGAACCACAGGGCGATTGACCAGAGGATAAGAAAGCCGTAGGTGTACATGCCGTTTTGCGTGAACCTGAAAATTCCCTTCCGGACGAGGGGAGCGTTCCGGTACGATTCAAAGAAATGATCCCCTCCCAGGGCACGCCTGAAGGTGAAATACCTTGCAACGGAATACATTAGGTAGACGGAAGGCACCGCGGAGATTACGGCGAGGCTTTTAAGGA
>JAAYJB010000358.1 GCA_012523155.1 Synergistaceae bacterium
AAACCGCCGGTCATTGCTATGAGAAGCACAACACTCCCGGAAAGCTTGCAGGATTTGACAAAAACTGCGGGCAGCTCTGACAGGCGAGGCTGCTTATAAATGAAAATGCTGATAAAGAAACTGTATACCACGGCAACAGCCGCAGCCTCGGTCGCAGTGAATATCCCCGTAAACATTCCTCCGAGGATGATGATCGGCAAGACCAGCGCCGGCAAAGCTTCAACGAAAGACCGCCAGAGTTCATGTGAATTGAATTTCTGGTGCATACCATAATTATGTTTTTTTGAAAGATAGTACGATACCCCCATCAGCATAAAACCTACGAGTATGCCGGGAACGATCCCTGCAATAAAAAGTTTTGATATCTGTACTCCGGCGAGCCACCCGTAAATGACCAGAGTTATGCTGGGAGGGATAAGGTTGCCGATCGGTGAGGAGGTTATTGTCACAGCCGTTGCGAAATCCTTTGGATATCCCGAGTTTGACATTGCCGGGATAAGAATCGACCCTATAGCCGCAGTATCCGCAGATGCAGAACCGGAAATGCCGCCGAAAAACATGCTCGCCAGTATATTGCTGTGGGCGAGGCCGCCGGTAATATGCCCGACAAGCTGGTTTGCAAACCTTACGAGCCTTTCCCCCGCACCGCTTTTGTTGATAATTTCACCTGCGAGGATAAAGAGCGGTATGGCAAGCAGTGAAAAGGACTCCATACTGGTGGCCATCCGCTGCACCACAACTATAACAGGTCTTCCTGTGACGAAAACCAAAGTAAACATACCGCTGAGAGCAAGTGAAAACGGTATGGGTATTTTAATCAGCAAAAAAACAAAAAACAGACCGAACAAAACTATAGTACCCATTTTTCTACTCCCCCGCCACACGTTTCAGCTTTGATATGAATGATTCTCCAACACTTCGTTCAGCTTTCTTATAGAGGATCAGGGAGTCCAGTGAAAATATCACAAGAAACAGGATCAGCCCTGCAGGAATTGCCGCATATACAAAACTCATTCGTATCCTGAGAACTGAAGAAATCTGGGAGTGAACTCTGCCGACCAGGTCAACCGCATAAATTATCAAAGCAGACACAGTTAAAGCCGTGAAAATACGTGCGGCTGCATCAACAACAACCTGTGTTTTTTCAGAAAGTTTCCTGACAAGCAGATCCATTCCCTGGTCGAAGATTTCAGGAGCCGCTGCCGCTGCCCCGATCATGGAAACCCATGCGAAGAGAAACCTTGAAAGCTCCACTGTCCATGAAAGGGGTTGATTAATTACATACCGAAAAAGCACCTGCAAAAATATCAAAACGACTATTGCCAGAAGAATAAGCGCAGCTGTCAGCCCAGTAGAACACATCATGAGAATATATGCTTTATACACGATCGTCTTTCCTCCGTATCAAAACAAAAGGGAGGGGAAATTCCCCCCTCCCCCGCATTTTTCTATTGCCCGGCCTTCTGGATTCTCTCTATAAGCTCCATGCCGCCCAGTTCCGCAGCCCGTTTTTCGTACACGGGCATTGCCTTCTCACGCCACACCGCCAGGTCTTTCGGGTAAATGACCGTGCATCCGTGTTCTTTCTCAAGGACGTCAAGCAGGCTCTTTTCCTCCTCCACGACGAGTGCTCTCTGATAATCCTGGGCTCTTTTCCCTGCCGTGAGCACCATGGCCTGAAGGTCTTCCGGAAGTTTTTCCAATGCGGTTTTGGACATCATGAAATTATGCCAGCTGAAAATGTAATTGATGACCGTGATGTACGGCGCCGGATCGTAGAATCCCATCGACTTGTAGCTGATCATTGCTCCTTCTGCACCATCAACCATACCGGTATCAAGGGCAGTGTAGACATCTCCCCAGGGAAGGGGCGTAGCAAGAGCACCGAGGTTATTCCATGTTTCCACATAAACGGGATCTTCCATAGTCCTGATCTTCATCTTCTGAAGATCCTCAAGACTGTTCACAGGCTTTGAAGCATACATGCTCCGTGCTCCTCCGCTGTTGAATCCCAGTTTGACAAGTCCCTCACGCTCAAGGTGCGCGGCAAATTCATCTCCGACAGGGCTGTCCATTACCTTGTACATCTGCTCGAAACTCTCGAAAAGGAACGGAAGGCTGAAGACCCCAAACTCCCGAACAAACGTGGCCGTAAGGGCGGATGTTATGGTCGAAACGTCCACTGTTCCAAGCTTCAGGCCTTCCACAAGATCCCGTTCGTTTCCGAGTGAACCGCCCGGGTGAATTTCTACCTGTACCCGTCCTCCGCTCAGTGCTTCAAGTTCCTGCTTGAATTTTTCAGCCATCAGGTGATACGGATGGTCTGTCGGCTGCACGTGGCCGAATACCAGAACATGTTCAGCCGCCGCAAAAACAGGTACTCCAGCCCCGCACACAAGAAGCACGCCAATCATCGCAGCAATTGCCAGCTTTCTCATAAGAAACCCTCCCCTTTGCAATATGTTTGAACCAATGAAACACTCCAGTTAACTTCCCGGGAAGCAGATGCGCCCCTTTTCCTGAAATCCTGGCTTTGAGAAAAAACAGCCATTCCCACTTGAAACCCAAGTGCACGATTTATCTTTTGCCTGACAAAAACCGGGCCACTTTGCCCAGAAGCACCCCGTCAAGATACGGGCTGTTGACTTCAATTATAAGGGAAATGGAGGCATGATGACCGGTTACAATTTTCATGAATCGTTCCCAGTCAAGATCCCCCTCGCCGGGGGGAAGGTGGCGGTCTTTGCGGTTGTCCTTTATGCCGTCAGACACATGAACACCCAAAAGATCCAATTCGGGAAGAATTTCATAAATGTGATCGGAAATATTCAAAGCGAATGCGTGGGATATATCCAGGCAGATGCCGGAGTTATCTATACTCCCAGATCTCAGGAGATCTGAAATCTGTACCGGTGTCAGCCCTTCGGGCCACGCACTGCACCTGGGCAGATTCTCGAATGCTGTCTTCAGGCCGAAACTGCCCGCGATCTTCGCCGTTTCTTTCCAGAGGAGAAGTGTCCGATCGATGGAATGAAGCTTTTCCGGACCGGAATACCGCTCCCCCTCAATAACTGCGGGGTGGAAAACAACATAGGATGCTCCATAGGCTTTTCCCTTGCTGCAGGCCTTCTTGAAGCTGAGGAGATACCGTTCCTTTTCTGACGGCGGAAGAAGAGCCCCTTCAGGGAACGGTGCATGAACTGAATTGACGACGATCTCTTCATCATCGAACCGCTGACGAATCGCCAGTGGGTCAACAGATCCCGCGAAAAAACCGTCGTGTTCCCATAATTCAACTCTGGATATCCCCGACTCTCTGCAGATCTTCACCACTGTTTCCAGGGAATCTGGGCGTAAAAAACCTGTGGAAAAACCGATATTCATAGAATTCCTCCCCGCTGTGGAACTAATCAATCAGTCATAAGCCTACATGACCGGAAACAGGCTGCAGTTCAGGCACTTCCAGGATACGAGAATGCAAAAGGGTGACGCTGTTTCGAAACAGTTTGACCCGTATTGAAAATAGGCCATAATTTTAACCATGTCAACCACTGCTGTCCAAAATAAATTGAAATCTGAAATAGCACCCTGAATTTCCAGGGCTTTGCGGAGCTGTTTTAGACAGATTTGAAAACAGGTCCCCTGTTTTCCTGAACCTCGAAAATTAAATCGGCTG
>JAAYJB010000359.1 GCA_012523155.1 Synergistaceae bacterium
ATGAACGCATGGGTCAGGCACCTTCCCGGAGGGCTTGCCATAGCAACTATCCTTGCATGCGCCTTTTTTGCCGCGATCACCGGTTCCGGTGCCGCCACCGCGGCGACGATCGGAATGGTTGCATACCCTGCCATGATCGAAAGGGGCTACGACAAGAAATTTACCCTCGGCCTTCTCGCTGCGGGGGGAACACTCGGCATCCTCATTCCTCCCAGTATTCCCCTGATCCTGTACGGATCCATCACGGAAGAGTCCGTCGGGAAACTTTTCATAGCGGGAGTTGTTCCCGGGCTTATACTCACAGCATTCTTCGTGGTCTATGCTGTTATAAAGAGCATGCGCGGAGGATTTACCCCTATGGAAAAAGCACCCTGGAGCGAGAGGCTCCGGGTCACACGGAAAAATTTCTGGGGGATCCTTCTTCCCTTTATCATCATAGGGGGGATCTACACAGGGGCATTCACCCCGACAGAGGCAGCGGCTGTGGGGCTCGTCTACAGCCTTTTCATTACCCTTGTCATCTACAGGACCCTGAATCTCCGCGACATCCCGAAAATCTGCCTCAGGTCCGTCACCACATCCTGCATGATCGCCATAATCATCGCCGGAGCGGTCCTCTTCGGAAGGGTCATGACACTTCTCATGATTCCCCAGAAGCTCACCGAGCTGATCATAAACAACAATTTCTCAGTGCTCATGTTCATCATCGCCATGAACATCCTGATGATGATCCTTGGATGCGTCCTGGAGACGGTATCAATCGTCCTCCTCACCATGCCCCTGGTGACCCCTATTCTGCATGCCCTGAACATAGATCCCATCTGGTACGGCATAGTGGTAACGGTGAACATGACCCTTGCGCTTATCACACCTCCGGTGGGGATGAACCTCTACGTCATCAACAGCCTGCGCCCTGATATACGGATGGGAGAAATCATATCAGGCGTATTCCCCTTCCTGCTGATCATGGTTGTTTTCCTTATACTGGTAATTGCATTCCCCGGCATGAGCACATGGCTGCCCGCCATCATGCACTGAGGTTATAAAGACAGAACTCTTCACTCCGCCGACGGTCACTTCGCCGTCGGCTTTCTTTTTAGTCAGGAGGATCCTAAACATTGAAAAAAACCACCAGGTTGAGAAAACTTCTCGAACGCCCGGGAACAATCGTTGTTCCCGGGGTCTATGATGCGCTCAGCGCCCGGATCTGCGAAATGGCAGGCTTCGAGGCCGTTTTTCATTCAGGATACGGTACGGCTGCTGTCCTGCTGGGACAGCCCGATGTGGGGCTTCTCACCCTCACTGAAATGGCGGCGCAGGTCAAAGCTGTTTCGCGAGCTGTGCAAATACCTGTGTTTGCTGATTCCGACACAGGGTTCGGAAACGCCCTGAATGCCTACCGCACCGTGCAGGAGTACATTTCCGCCGGAGCTGCCGGACTTTTCATGGAAGACCAGGTCTCCCCGAAAAGGTGCGGTCACATGGAGGGCAAGCAGGTGATCCCTAAGGAAGAAATGCTGGGCAAACTCCGGGCCGCCATGGACGCCCGGAACGAAATGGATCCGGATTTCGTCATAATGTACCGGACGGACGCGATCCACGCAACGGGGTTTGAAGATGCCCTCGACAGGGCAAAAGCCGCAGTGGAAACAGGAATCGACATGGTTTTCATAGAGGCCCTGGAAACACGGGAACAGATGGAACGGGCAGTAAGGGAAGTCAACATCCCCCTCATGCTGAACCTCATAGAAGGAGGCAAGACTCCCCTGGTGCCGATAAGTGAGGCGGAGGCTCTGGGATTCAAGCTTGTGGTCCCTGCCCTGTCCGCCCTCTTCTCCGCTGCGAGGGGAATGTACGACGTCATGTCCAGGATCCGGGCCGAGGGGGTCTCTGACGGTTACGTCGACCGCCTCTTTACTTTCAGCGAATTCACCGAAGTCGTCAGGCTGGACGAAATACGGAAAATGGAGGAAAAATACCTTCCCCGTGCAGTACTTGAAGACAAGTACCACGGAAAGAAGAAAATAGTGGACAGTAAGTAACTGTACGGTATTTATCAGGAATCTGTCCGGAAACCCCGGCCTCGTTTATAATGAGAAAGAAAAACACAGTTTTTCCCCGGAGGGATAATCAGATGACCAACAAGCTGAAAGAAAAGCTCGCCCGCGGTGAAGTTGTCCTCGGAACCTTCATTACGCTGAACTGCCCCGACCTCGTAGAAATAGCTGGTCTGGCAGGTTTTGATTACTGCATCATCGATACCGAACACGGACCCGGAAACCCCGAATCCATTCAGAATATGCTCAGGGCAGCTGAGCTGCGGGGAATGGATGCTATCGTCAGGGTTACCGAGCCCTCTGCAACGACGATCCTCAGGACTCTCGATGTGGGAGCCTCCGGAATACAGGTACCGCAGGTCAATTCTCCTGAAACGGCCCTTGACGTGGTGAAGTTTGCGAAATATTTCCCCCGGGGAGAAAGAGGCGCGTGCCTGACACGGTCCTCCAGGTACGGTTTTGTGCCGGGGCTGGCCGAATATTTTGAGGAGGCAAACAGGGACACCATGGTCATCGTTCACTGCGAGAACAGGATGGGCCTGGAATGCCTGGACGAAATTGCGGCGGTGGAGGGCGTGGACCTCATATTCGTCGGTCCGTTCGATCTTTCCCAGTCCTTCGGTATCCCGGGGCAGATCTACCACCCCGTTATGGTGGAGGCCGTTGGTAAAGCCCTCGCTTCTGCGA
>JAAYJB010000360.1 GCA_012523155.1 Synergistaceae bacterium
GCCGGAGGGACAGGGCCCCTGGTTTCGGAAGGGGAAGACGTTCCTGCGACGGATAATATTGGTATTTCCCAGGCCCCTGCGGATATTTCAAAAATCACCGGTCCCACGAGAGGGATCGTAATCGGATCGAGCGTAAACCTTCGAGGCTCTCACACCATCAAGAGCCCTGTCGTCGGCAAGGTTTCGGTGGGCAACAGGGTTGAGGTGACTGATTCCTGGCTGAGCGAAGACGGTGCGGAGGCAGTGGTGCTTTCCGATATCCAGGCGTCCTCTGAGGACGGGAAAAAGATCAGGATCCTGAAGGGAAAGGGAGTCACCCTTTCAGGGATCCCAGACGCTTCCGGAATGGTAAGGGTCACTCTCCCCGAGGATAAAAGCAAAACGGTGTATACGGTAGCGGCGAAATCCCTCAGCGACCCGCAGGCATGGCCCTGGTACAAGGTAAAGCCACAAAAAGGAAAAGAAGGGTGGATTTTCGGCAAATTCCTCACGGTTATTGATCCCCGGGACGAAACTCTTTCACCCGCATTCCTGGACGCTGCCCTGGCATCCTTCGGAACGACGAAGGGGCAGGCCGAGGCATTGCTTGGAAAGCCTGCGAAATCTTCCTCCAGAAAGGTAAAGACCCAGGGCGGCGAGGAAACCGAGACGACGCTTGCCTTCAGCGGACTGACCCTCGTGCTGTACGACGGTCCCGGAGGAAGCGGTGCCCGAAAGGCTGTCATCACTTCAGCAGCCCGACATGTGGAAGGAGGGCTTGCTGTGGGTATGGACAGGCGGAACGTTCTCTCCATACTAGGTCTTCCGAATGACGTCGACAGGGGTGACGAGATCTATCGTGCAGACAGGAATTCCGGGATCAGGATAAAGTATGAAAACTACCGGGTCAAATCGATAGTCCTCGGAGCGCTTAAGTGACAAACGGAATAAACATGGCCGTTCCGCCTGTTCCCGGCTCGGTCTTCTTCCCGGTATGCAGGGAAGATATGACGGAAAGGGGATGGGCGGAACTTGATTTTCTCCTTGTAAGCGGCGATGCCTATGTCGATCATCCAAGCTTTGGCCCTGCAGTGATCGCGAGAGTGCTTGAAAGCTGCGGATACAGGGTGGGGATACTCCCCCAGCCCGACTGGAGGACCAAGGACGCTTTTCTTGCCATGGGACGACCCCGGCTGGCTGTACTTGTGACTGCCGGCAACCTCGATTCAATGCTAAACAAGTTTACCGCGTCGAAGAAAAATCGAAGTGACGACAGCTATTCCCCTGGAGGAAAATCGGGACACCGCCCCGACCGTGCGACTATTGCCTACTGCAGCCGCGTGAAGGAATGCTGGAAGGATGTCCCGCTCGTCATCGGCGGCGTAGAGGCCAGCCTGAGGCGGTTCGCCCACTATGACTACTGGTCCGATGAGGTGAGGAGATCAGTTCTCTTCGACAGCCAGGCCGATATCCTCGTCTACGGCATGGGGGAGAAACAGATACGGGAAATTGCAGACCTGCTGGACAGGGGAGTGCCCGCAGGCAATATCAGGTCGGTCAGGGGGACAATGTACCGTGCGCCCTCACTTCCCGAGAAGATCCGCGTAATGGAAGTACCCTCTTTCGAAGAGGCTGCTGCCGACAGGGTGAAATTTGCCGAGGCCTTCAGGCTCCAGTATCTCGAACAGGATCCCTTTCACGGCAGAACCGTGGCCCAGCGTCACGGTACTGCCTGGGTGATTCAGAACCCTCCCCCTCTTCCTCTGTCGGAAAAAGAGATGGACGACGTGTACGGTCTTCCCTATACCAGGACGTACCATCCAATGTACGAGAAGGACGGCGGAGTGCCCGCTATAAAGGAGGTCCGTTTCAGCCTCGTGAGCCACAGGGGATGTTTCGGAAGCTGCTCTTTCTGCGCGATCCACAGCCACCAGGGACGGATAATCCAGGCCAGGAGCCACGATTCGCTCCTTTCCGAAGCACGGCTTCTCACGACGCTGCCGGATTTCAAGGGATATATCCATGATGTGGGTGGTCCCACAGCGAATTTTCGAATCCCTGCCTGCAGCGAACAGTTCGAAAGAGGTGCGTGCAGGAACAGGCAGTGCCTTTTCCCGTCACCCTGTCCGAAACTTCGCGCGGACCACAGGGATTATCTAGAGCTTCTTCGAAAACTCAGATCTCTCCCCGGAGTAAAGAAAGTGTTCATACGGTCCGGCATACGGTTCGACTATCTTCTCGCGGACAAAAAAACGCCTTTTCTTGAGGAACTCTGCGCCCATCACGTGAGCGGCCAGCTCAAGATCGCCCCCGAACATGTTTCTGCAGATGTTCTCCGAATTATGGGAAAACCGGGAAGGGAAGTCTATGAACGGTTTATGGAGGCCTTTCGAGTAATGAACACCAGGCTTGGGAAAAAACAGTATCTCGTTCCCTATTTCATCTCCTCCCATCCCGGGGCAGAGCTGAAGGATGCCGTGGAGCTCGCGGAGTTTCTTCGGGATATACGGTTCCAGCCCGAGCAGGTTCAGGATTTTGTCCCTGCCCCCGGCAGTCCTGCGACCTGCATCTACTGGACAGGTATCGATCCCATGACCGGAGAGCCCGTCCATGTACCGAAGAGCAGGGAAGAGAGAAAAATGCAGAGGGCGCTTCTTCAGTACCGTGAGCCCAAAAACAGGGAGACAGTGATCAGGGCTCTCGAAGCTGCCGGAAGAAGTGATCTCGTGGGAGAGGGGCCTCTCTGCCTTGTTCGGCCCCAGCACCGGCCGGAAAGAGGGAGATTGTCAGCGCCGATCCTCCCCGGCGGGAAGAAGACCGGCAGCCGATCTCAGAAGAGACGGACCGACCTCGGTAAGAAGGACCGCCGCAAGGATCAGCGCTGACCCCGCGGCCATCCGTGCCGTGAACACTTCGCCCATGAACAGTATCCCTGAAAGGGCGCCGAAGACGGACTCAAGGCTCAGGATGATGGCTGTATGGGTCGAGGGAGTAAACTTTTGCGCCACGTTCTGCACCGCGAAGGCAAAAATAGTGCAGAAAAGTACTGTAAAAGCGATGCTCCAGAGGCCCGAGCCTCCGCTGAATCCGGGCCATGTCTCGAACAGAAGAGCGAAGGGAAGGCTGAGCAGTCCCACCATGAAGATCTGGATGACTGCAAGGCAGACAGGGTCCTCATCAGCGGTAAAATGTTCAATGGCAAGGATATGGCTGGCGAAGAAAAA
>JAAYJB010000361.1 GCA_012523155.1 Synergistaceae bacterium
ATCGCTGTCCTTCTGCCGAATTCACCCCTTGTACTGGCTCTTTCCCTTGCGGCATGGAAACTTGGGGGAGCGATTTCTCCCCTGAACGCGAAGTCAGGGCTCCCGTCGCTCATCGGGACACTGCAGCTTATCGAGCCGTGTGCAGTTGTGGTAGCACCGGGGCTCGAAGAACTGAAAACAGCACTGGAGGAAAAGGGGGTTCCCGTCGTAGTGGCCGGGTCGCTGTCGACGCCGCTTCCGGCATTCACGGTGAGGGAAACCGCGCCGGAGGACGACTCCCTGGCCGTCATCTTTGCGACCTCGGGGACAACCGGACTGCCGAAGGCCGTCCCCCTGACACACGGAAACCTTCTCGACAATTCACTTGTGATGTACGAATCGCTGAATCTACTCGAACCAGGTGACATCCTTCTGAACGTGCTCCCGAACTTCCATTCCTTCGGGTATACCGTCGCCGGACTGATGCCCCTGGTGAAAAAGCTGCGCCAGACCATCCTTGCGTCGTTCCTTCCTCCGTTGGAGGCAATGAAGACCATCCACGATTCGGGAACCAACGTTATAGTGGCCGTTCCCACCATGCTCTATTTCATGACCGTGGCCGCAGGCAAAGGGGCGCCCATGCCCGTGAACCTCAAGATGATCGTCACGGGCGGAGACCGCCTGAACGTCCAGCTTGACGAAAAGGTGAAGGGCGTGTTCGGCATCGGGATCATCGAAGGATACGGTCTCACCGAGTGTTCCCCGGTTGTGGCGGTGAACCGGAACTACAAGGAGCGCAGGCTCGGAACCGTGGGCCCGATCGTTCGGGGATACGAATGGAAATTCCTTAACGACAGGAACGAAGACGTTACGGAAAGCGGAGAAGGCGTGCTCTGGGTGAAGGGGCCGTCGGTGACGTCGGGGTATTTCAGGGATCCCGTGATGACAGACGAACGATTTGCCGGCGGTTGGTTCAACACCGGGGATTATGTCCGCATGGATGATGGCTGCCTGCGGATCCTGGACAGGGTGACCGACATCATCATCGTCGGCGGATTCAACGTCTATCCCCAGGAAGTTGAAGCCATAATGAACTCTCACCCCGCAATCTCCGAGGCAGTGGTGGTGGGGATGCCCCACCCGGTGAACGGGGAGGTCCCGAAGGCGTTTGTCCGCCTCCACGAGGGGGCCCGGGTCACCCCGCGGGAGATCATCGACTTCTGCAAGAAGCACCTGGCCCATTTCAAGGTCCCCAGGAGCATCGAGTTCATCGAGGCCTTCCCTCTCTCGAGCACGGGGAAGGTCCTCAGGAGGATGCTGCGGCAGCAGAAGTAGCATGGGAAAGGCAGAATAACCGGGGGGGGCGGAGTGATGTTTCTCCGCCCCCTTCCTTGTTTTCAGATTCCTGCCGAGGCCCCTAAAATCCGGGGCCGATTTCCTGTCTGGGTTCTACCCCCGAAAAAACTTCACAAGCCACGAAATACCCGCGACGACCGCCGCGACGAGTCCGATGAGGAGTCACGGCGGGCAGGCGAACCCTTTGCGCGCGTACTTTCTTTCATCCATTCTTATCACCCCTGGGGGGTATTATAGCAGAAATATTTCCGGGAATGAAAAAGACAGGGTAAGGAGGTAACTTTAGTTATTTTTATCTGCAGCGAGAAGCGAAGTACATCCGAAAGATTGTATTTTCAGTAATTTGCAGTACGCAAACGGTCCCTGTATAGGATAGAATAGGCACCGTGCAAATAAATCCTTATGACGAAAGAGGATCCCCATGGAGATTTTGAAAAAGGCAAACGTACTTATCTGGATAGCGCTGCTTCTGACCGGGATCGGCTTTTTGGGCTATCGCCTTGCCGTCCCCTCGGGAGCGCAGCAGAAACCTCCCGCTCCCCCTTCCGGGATCACGGTCACCGTATACGAGGTGAAACCGAGGACCTGGGAAATATGGCGGAGCTTTTTCGGCACAGTGCGTTCTGCGCAGGTCC
>JAAYJB010000362.1 GCA_012523155.1 Synergistaceae bacterium
GTTCCATCAGCAGGTACCGGAAGAACGCCGAAGCGTTCTCCTCCCTGGACGGATCGGGAAATGCTCCGAGGACCTGGAGACAGCAGGTGATCGATTTCGCCGATCTCTCACGGAGGGCGGGGGATATGCTGGGGGGCAATTTCGGTCCTTTTATTGAGGAGGCTCTTGCGTCCGCCCCTGCGGGATCCGACGAGCGGGTCAGGGCGATCGCACTGGTGGAGGCCATGGTCGATCTGTGCGGTCTCACCGGCCCTTTAGTGGTCATCGGTTTTCTGCCGCCGTGGTATCCTCACAGGAGCAGCCTCGGAGATTCAGAGGGCGAACGGATTGCCGCATGGGCGGCCGGTGAGACTGTCCGGGAGGCCGAGGTCCGGTTTGGAGAGACGCTGCAGCTCCGCCCCTTCTTCGAAGGCGTTTCCGATCTGAGCTACTGCGGATTCCAGGGGCCTGCATCGGAAATGGACCTTTTCGCGCGCAACATGCCGGGCTGGGGGAAGCTGTACGGCCTTCCCACAGACGCACTTGCCGAGCTTGATATCCCGGTGCTGAACCTCGGTCCTCTCGGGAAGGATGCCCACAAGAGCACTGAACGGATCCATCTCCGGTACGCTCTGGAGGTGTTTCCCCATCTCCTGGAGTTCCTCGTGGGGAAGATCATCGAAAAAAACCGGATCACGGACTGAAGCTTTTTCTCCACACGAAAAGATGAGTAGCCCGCACCTTCAGGTGCGGGCTTTCTGTTATTTTTTTACCCGTTGGAATAGAGCCTTCGATGCTCCCTGAACAGGGCGTAGTGCTTTTTGAGCATGTCGGGAATTGGGAGGTTGTAGGGGCATTTCGGCAGGCAGGCGCCGCACTCCACGCACTGGGGGAGCGTCTCGAGAGCCTTTGTCACGTACCCGCATGCCACCTGTGGAGACATGCGGGAGGCGAGCAGGGGGTATGTCATGCCGAGGGTGATGGAAACTCCGTGGGGACAGGGCTGGCAGTATTCGCACCTGCGGCAGAATTCCTTCCCCATGGTGTCGGCGATGGATTCCATGGCCCGGCGATCTTCTTCGCTCACGTCGTTCGGAGATCCGTAGAATGACGTGACCTGGTCGACGGATTCCACCGAGTCGTACCCCGGAATGGGCAGAATATAGGGATATGACCTCAGGAACTTGAAGGCGAGGGATGCGTCGCTGATGGCCCCGCCCGCAAAGGGCTTCATGGCGATGAACGCGATCCCCATTTTTTGGGCGAGGGGAAGAAGAGACTCGGCCGCTCCCGTTTCGATGAAATTGAACGGGAACTGGATGGAGACGAACTTACCAGTGGAGATGGCCTTCATGGCCATGGGAATGCCGTGGGACGTGATGCCGATAAACCGGACCTTCCCCTTCCGCTGGGCTTCCAGGGCGGCTTCAAGGGCTCCGCCGGGAGCGATTATTTCCTGCCAGTCCTTCTCCTGGACGACCTGGTGGAACTGGAAAAGATCGACATAGTCGGTCTTCATGCGCTTCAGGCTGAGGTCAATGTGCTCCGTCACACCTTTTCCGTTCCTGTTTTTACTCTTGGTTGCAATGAAGATTTTCTCGCGTACACCGGAAAGCGCCATGCCGAATTTTTCTTCGCTGCTCTCGTACGAGTTGGCGGTGTCGAAGAAGGTGATTCCTTTATCATAGGCCCTTTTAAGGACCCGTACCGCATCTCCGGTGGTGAGCCTGATGATGGGAATACCGCCGAAGCCAAGCTCTGAAACGATCGCGCCTGTGCTGCCGAATGGAAGGTAGCGCACGGATAATCAGCTCCTTGAGAAAAGAAAAGTTTCGTTAAGGATACCAGAGATTTGTTTTTATGGAAATGTGGTTACCTGCTGAACTCTTTACATAATTCAGTCGAAACTCTATAGTGTGCGATACAGAACAATGCACGGGGAAGATGCAGGTATATGCTGGATAAATCCATAAGGAAAATAGCTCTGTAGATGCCTTGGCAGCACACGATCCGTTAGTTTATGATCAGCATATTTCCGCACGGAAATGGTAAAAAAACTGTTTCAAAAAAGAGGGGAGATGAAGGAAATGGAAAACATGGAAAAAAGGCAGCACGTGAAAGCGCTTGAGCGGGAAACACTGCTGCTCAGTCTTCTGGTATCGGCGCTCTCGGCGGTGATCTGCATGCAGATCATCTCGAGGATCGGTATAACACCGAATACTTCCATTATCGGGGCCCTCATCGCAATGTCCCTTGCACGCATGCCCTTCGAGGCCATGCACAAGTTCCGTTCACTCGACCGGCAGAACCTGGTGCAGACCATGACATCGGGTGCGGGCTTCGCCGCCGCGAACTGCACTCTGCTCGCTGTTGCAATTTTTTATGCATACGAGGACCTGACTCTTGTTATCCCCATGCTTATAGGTTCCGGAATCGCAACGCTTATCGGCATGCATCTCGTATATCGCCTGTTTGACTCTGAGCTGTTCCCCGCAACCGGTACATGGCCTCCGGGCATCGCCACCGCCCAGGCGCTGATAGCGGGCGACGAAGGCGGCCGAAAAGGAAGACACCTGCTGATGGGTGTATTCCTCGGTGCCCTTGGAAGCAGCAAGCTGTTCACTTTTCCGGCACTTGGCATCTCCGGGCTTCCCATGGCGGGAGTGGGCATCGCATTCATCGCAAATGTGTACGCCATGCTCGCCCTTGCCATCGGTTTGCTGGTAAGAGGATACTTCCATCATATTGCTCCCTGGGCAGGACCTATCCTTGCAAGCATCGGCTTTGAAAACGTAACCGACCTCGGCAAGACATATATCCCGCACGGAGTCATGATAGGTGCCGGAGCCATATCTCTTGTCCAGGCCATGGTGATCATCTTTCGGCACAAAAAACCTGCAGCGATGACCGAGAATGCAAATGAAGAGAAATTTACCGTTTCACCGGAATCGGTGAAAAAGACGCTTTCCGCCCATATTGTCCTCTTCGCCCTCGGCGCCGTTGTCCTGGCAGTCATAAGCGGGATCTGGTCGGAAATGCCCATGCAGAAGCTCGCCGTGTGGGTTTTGTGGTGTACGTTCTCGGCCATTGTTGCGCCGATCCTCGTGGGGCTCTCGGCCATGCATTCGGGCTGGTTCCCCGGATTCGCCGTTACGATCATTTTCCTGAGCCTCGGAGTTTTCATGGGGTTCCCTCCACACGCACTCATACTGCTCACGGGATATGTAGCGAGCACGGGGCCCTGCTTCGCAGACATGGGGTATGACCTGAAGACGGGCTGGATCGTCCGGGGACGCGGCACCGATGTCGCATACGAATTGGACGGAAGGCGCCAGCAGGTTATTTCCGAGCTGATCGGCGCGTTCGTAGCAGTGGGCGTGACGGCGCTCCTCATGAACATGCATTTCAAGCTCGACATGGTTCCTCCTGTCAGCAAAGTGTTTGCCGCAACCGTGAAAGCCGGTTTGAACCCGGAGATTCTCAGGCAGCTTGTAGTTGCCAGTGTTTTCGGCGCAGTACTGCAGTTTTTGGGCGGTGCCAAAAAAGCCCTCGGGATCCTCTTTGCTACCGGACTGCTTATCAGAAACCCCATTTATGGTGTGGGGCTTATCATTGCACTTCTTATCAGGCTTCCGCTTGAGAAGAAGTACAAGCCCGAGCTTGAGATCTACGGCGGCGGTCTTGTGGCCGGTGACGGTATTTACGGGTTCGTAAACGCCCTCATCAGGAGCTTCATGTAATGGGGAAAAGGCGTATCGGACTGATCCGGGTGCTGACCACTCCGGATACAAAACTGCTTAACCTCCACGGGGAGCTCGTGATGAAGTATTTTCCCTCTTTCGAGGTCGTCTCCCAATGTATTCCGGACCAGCCCGAAGGAATACATGATGAAAGGACGGAAAAGATCGCAGCACCCAAAGTGCTCGCTCTCGCGGAAACGATGGAGCTGTCGGGTATGGAAGCCGTGATCGTAAGTTGTGCGGGAGACCCCGCTGTTCATGAGGCCTCCTGCAGGCTTCGCATCCCTGTGATAGGGGCTGGGAGGTCAGCTGCTTCAGCCGCCAGGATACTGGGGCAGCCAGTAGGAGTATTGGGACTGACGCGTAATGTCCCGGAGGCCATTGTCCGCATACTTCAGGATCTCCTGGTCGCAGACGCGGTACCTGAAGGTGTTGAATCCACTCTCGACCTGATGAAGCCGGAGGGAATCGAGGCTATGCTGTCTGCCGGAGAGTTCCTCGTCAAAAAGGGAGCAAAGGCGATAGTCCTGGCATGCACGGGCATGTCGACCATTGGTGCCGAGGGCATCCTGAGGGAAAAGCTTTCTATTCCCATAATAGATCCCGTAAAGGCCCAGTCGGCCGCAGCGTGGACGATCCTGGGGTAAAGGAGGTAATGCCTGTGACCATCAGGAAAATAACAAAGGAAACCGGTGAAGCAGCCATTTTGGGCGGTGCGGTCCTCGGCGGCGGCGGCGGCGGAAGCATGGACAAGGGACGCATGAACGTCCTGGGGGCCCTCGAAGCCGGGGAAGTGACCCTTGTTGATATCGATGATGTTTCACCAGATACGGTCCTGGTTACCGGTTCTGCCGTAGGTGCACCGGCAGCGAAAGAAGCGTCGGTGGAACCCCGTGATTACGTGCGGGTCGTGGAAATTCTCATGGAGAACGGCTGCCCCAAACCGGGGGGTTTTATCCCCAATGAATGCGGAGGCAGCTCCATCACCAACGGATGGGTGCCTGCCGCCCTGATGGGAATTCCGGTTATTGATGCCCTTTGCAACGGCAGGGCTCACCCTACGGGTGTGATGGGATCCATGGGGCTTCACAGAGACCCTTCCTACGTTTCCAGGCAGGCTGCAGCGGGAGGAAGCAGGGAAAAGGGACTGTATATCGAGATGCATGCAGCAGGGAGGCTAGAGTCCGCCTCGTCGCTCGTCCGATCGGCGGCTGAGAAATCCGGTGGGCTCGTTGCTGTCGCAAGAAACCCCGTGACCGCCGACTTCACAAAAAAGAACGGTGCCTGCGGCGCCCTGCAGCAGGCCATCGACCTGGGGATGAAAATGAAGCAGGCAATGGGAGGCGGGGGTTCTGCCGTCCTTGAAGCTGTCCTCGGGTTTCTGGGAGGAGA